>CAZUBG010000001.1:0-72165 GCA_964618545.1 uncultured Bifidobacteriaceae bacterium
ACCGCCTCAATCCCAAAGCTGCCCGCAATGATGGCCTTCCGCTGGCAGCCTAATTTAAGAATTTTGTCTCACACCCCCACGGCTGAACGAACGGCCGGCGACCGCTGAATCAACCACAGTGAACCCAGAAACGGATGGAGCGCGTTTGACATTCCAACATCTGATGGCAAGCTAATCTAATGAATAAGCCAACCTCAACCAATTCGCCGCTGTCACCGCATCGTCCGCTCACCGAGTATTATCCGGCCCCGGCGGCGCGCCAGGATTTTGTCAACCAATTGTTCGACGAGGCCGCGCCGGATTACGACTGGGTGAGTGGCATGATGTCCTTTGGCAGCGACCAGTTTTATCGGCGGGATGCCTTGCGCAAGGCCGGCTTGAAACCCGGGATGCGGCTGCTCGACGTGGCCAGTGGCACGGGCTTGATGGTCAAGGCCGCGCTGGAACTGGGCGTGGAGCCTGCACTGGTGACCGGGGTGGACCCCAGCCAGGGCATGCTGGCCGAGAATCGCCAGCGTTATCCTATTACGCTGCTGGAAGGCAAAGGGGAAGCCCTGCCCTGCGCGAATGCATCGTTTGATTTCGTGTCCATGGGTTACGCCCTGCGCCACACTGAGGATCTGCACAAACTCTTCAGCGAATTTCGCCGGGTGTTGCGACCGGACGGCCGGGTGTTGATTCTGGAGATCACCCGGCCCAAAAGGGCGGTGGCCCTGCGCTTGATGCGCTTCTACATGCAGACCCTCGTACCCCGCCTCGGCTGGCTGCGACGACGAAACCGCTCCACGGCGAAGCTGATGCAGTATTATTGGACAACGATTGAGGAATGCGTCCCCCCTGCGGTGATCCTCGAGGCGCTGGGCGCGAGCGGCTTAAGGAATGTCAAACGCACCACCACCGGTGCGGTGCTGAGCGAGTATGTGGCCGAGCGTTGATCGGCATTCCGGTCTGACCGGGTCAGTTCAACGCTTTAACGGAATGGCAATTCCGATCGCAAACTTTCGGGGAGAACCGTCCGCCCTGGAAAATTTTTGGCGGCGAGTTGACGGCGCTAACCCAAGTTTCGCACGACCTCAATCAACCCCTTGAAAACATTGGTCCATTTTTTTAGGCACTACAAACTCGAGGGTGTATTTGGTCGGCACCATCACTTTGGCCTTGGATGGTTTGTTCCACTGGATTCCAACTGCCAGGCAGATGGTTTTTTTGGTGTTCTTCGGGTCGCCCCGCTTTTGGGATTCGGTAAGTCTGACCGCTGCGGGTCGGCAGGGCGGTGTCACCCGGGGATATTACCACCCGGTGGCACGGCTCGCCCTGAGAGTAGCGACAGAACTCCAGCAACTGGAGGTATTGGCCCGAGACGGATTGTTTGCGCCGAAAGAACACGACTCGCAGTTTGGGTGCCAGACGCGACCAAAGCAAAGGGTATTATTTTTATAGTCCCTACAAAGCCCTTTTTTGAAAACCGCACCAATGAAAGCAAGGGTCGCGCGCGTCGGATTTGGAAAAAATCGTGATTTTTTGCCCACCTTTGCGAAACTTGGGCTAAGCCCGTAGGGCTGGCATATTTGTAGTAACGCCGCCGGATAAATCACAAGCTCCGTCAGGAGCGGCATTATCTGGCCTGAATCATTCTGCCGCAGACGAACGAGACGTCGGTCGGCAACTTTTTAGGCCACGGATTCATGTGTCTGAAACCTCGTATCCAAATCTTCTTAAACCTTCTATCAATGCCTTGCGATTGCTTACCCAAAATAAAATGTATGACGGGCAACTCGCCAAATCATGCTCAATCAGAACTCCGAGGCTGAATAATATCCGCCGCCATCGTAACCGCCGAATCGAGGAACGCGGAAAACTAAACGTGCGTCGGAACAAACCCAAAGACGACACAGTGACAACAATCGCCTCTCTCGACGCCCGCAGGGTTGCAAATGGCACGGTGAAATTCACCACCCCGATGATGGAGTTGTATCGCAAACCTCCAGTCTGTGTGAATGCTTGTCCCTCTTCATATTGACTCGTGACTTTCGGAAACATATCAACCACTCGAATTAAATGAGGCGCGCCACGAATGAGATAAATGGCAAATAGAACCAGAATGCCAGCAACAAAAGCCTGGCTGATCATGGCAGCTAAAATGAACATCAGACACCAAAAGCCTGAAATCGGCAAAAGGAGAAGGCCGATGACTTTCAAAAGTGTTCCGAGGCTTGGTGTTCGCATAAATTATGCAACGTGGCCTAACCGGGATTGGACTGCAATCTGCGTTTAAGCATTTTGGACATATGGCGATGGTGTTTCAGACTTTCATGATTGTCAACCATGGTTGAAACCTGCTTGCCCAGGTTGCACCTTGCCTGCGGAAGTAGCGCCAATTGGCAGTCAGCGCTACTTACAAATCGCCGCTCAAAGTCACTTCGGCAGTCAAAACCAGGGACCCGCTGACGCGGGCGGAGGTTTGGGCCTGGATTAGGCTCCCCAGTCTCCCGGCAATGATGGCTTCCAGCAAAATGGTTTCTCCGGGTCTGGCTGAACCAAGAATTTTCACGTTGCGAAACGCGGTGAGTTTCAAATTTTTCAAGGGTGGAATCTTGGGGTCGCTTTGGGCGATGACGCCCGCCAGTTGGGCCGCCGCCTCGACCAGCAGCACGCCGGGGAAAATGGGTTCGCCGGGGAAATGGCCGCGTAAAAACGGCTCGTCACCGCGCACGGTGTACTCGCCCAGGCCGCTGTGCCCCGGATTCAATTGCGTCAGCCGGTCAACAAACCGAAACTCCGCGCCGTGGGGCAAACGACTCAGGGCCAGTTGGAGGGGATCTTCGGCGTTCATTTGTCAAATGGGCTGGTGATTTTAAAATCCGCAGGCGGTGTCCACCGAAACAGACTTGAGTCCAGGGGCGGATTCACCACGGCATTCGTAAAATCGCTGCGCATGGATGAGCCGTCGACAAACATGAGTTCGGTGCCGGCCAGGGAAAAATCATTCGTGGCCAGCCGGAGCCGTAATTCCGGCATCATTTGGCGAGCGAAGGCGCTTTTGGGCTGGAGCGCGAACCGCCAGTCACCGTTCGTTTCGGTGAGTGACAGCAGTTGAAACTGCGCTTCGAATTCCCGGCGGTCGTGCGGAAAACCGGCCTGCAACAGTGACATGGTGTCGCGCCATTGTTGGGGGGTATTGGTGCCGAGCGAATAGCGTTCCGCCCGTTTGAGGAGTGGGTAAACCACGAACATTTCATCACCATTGCGCAGGGCCATGGTGCGGGCGGGCCGCCCCAGTTCCCAGCGAAAATCATGCGGCGCGGCAAAGACCAGGCGGCCATTCACCACGAGGGGCTGGGTGAGCGTTTTCAACGTGCGGGTTTGCACAAAGTCCGCAGTCCAGGTGTGCAAATTGGTTTGGGCGGCAAACCAAGCGTCCAGCACAGTGTTGGGGTCCGCCGCGCGACCGGGCAGGCACCCGGGACCAAGCGCCAAGCACCATAAAAAAACTCCAAATTTCAAGCTCCAGATTTCAAAGAAATTCCAAGGTCCAAGCCTCAAGCAGATGCATTTCAGCGGTTGACTGGTGCAAAGCGCGGCCACACAACTGTTGTAAGACGGCCGATTTTTGAAACTTGAAGTTTGAAGTTTCATTGAATTTCGGATTTTGGATTTTGCAGTTTCCCCGGCGTCCATACTGGAACAAAATGAAACCATTGGGTGGCATGTTGCCGGATGACCGGCTCGAACGCACGCAGGATTTCCTGGGTCAACCCGAGCCGCGCCGCGCGGTTGCCGATGGCGAGACGGTCATAGGCGATTTCCGGCAAAATTTGCGCTCGATACCCGCCCGTCGCGCGCACGATAAACACCGGCACGACGGCGCATCCGGTGGCGCGCGCCAGCTCGGCGGCGGCGATGGAGGCGGCGAATGGCCGACCGAATAAACTGACTTCCACCGCTGTCGAGGCTGGCGGACGATCCACGAGCAACGCCACGGTGGCTCCTTGATTCAGCCGTTTGATGATTTCGATGAAGGCAAAGGCATCTTCACCCACCACGAGGGTTTCAACCCCCCGGCGGGTGCGCGACGCCTCGCGCAGGGCGGTCAGGCCAGGATCAGGTTCGGTTTGCGTGAGCACCAGCAGTTTACAGCCGTGTTGCGCCATGAAAGCGCCCCCGAGTTCCCAGTTGCCCAAATGCGGAGTGACCAGCAGAACGCCGCGTCCGCGCGCCGCAGCGGCCTGGAAAATCTCCCAACCGCTCCAATTCACAAACCAATCGGTGGCGGTCTCCCCGCCCTCGTAGCGCCATAAATCCGCCAGCTTAAGCGCAAATTCCGTGATTAACCGGCGCGCCGCCTGCGCGGCCCGCCGGCGGTCGCCCGCAAAGACCGGCGTTAAATTTTGGATGACAATTTCGCGGCGGTGTGCGGCCAGATGCCAGTAGAGGGCGGCGGCGGATTTGGCGAGCGCATCGAAAAGCGGCTTGGGCAAAAACCGCGTCAAGACCAGGCCGGTCCGCCAGAGGCGCGCACAGTAAAATTGCGAGGGGGCGGAATGGCGGGCGGCCGGGGCGGACAGTTTCTTATTCTGGACCAAATATTTCCACCAACCCGGCAGCAGGAAAACGGAAAACAGCATGTTGCCGGCGATGCCCACGGCACAAACCCGACCGAGGCTGGACATCCCGGCGTTGTTCGACAAACCGAGCGAGCCGAAACCGGTGATCGCGGTGGCACCACAGAGCAGCAGGGCGCGGCCAACCGAACGGTGGGCCAGCCGCAGGTCGCCGCCATGCCGCCGCAAGGCGAGCTGCATGAAGATGCTGTAGTCCACCCCCGTGCCGAGAATCAGTGGCAGCGCCATGAGGTTAAGCAGATTCCACTCCCAGCCAAAAATCTTCATCACCGCGAGCAGGCACAACCCGCTCAATGCCAGCACCGCCAGGCTCGCGAAAACTTCTGTGAACCGGCGAAAGGCCAGCCAGAGGGACAACAAAATCAGGGCGGCCATGGGCGGCAACAACTTCCAAAGGTTTTGTTTGACGGCCGCCAGAACCGTTCCGCCCAGCAATTCCCAGCCGGACAGGCAGACCCCGTCATGAGTTAATTTTGAATCGAGTTCGGCAAAGGTGGTTGCCCCCCGGGGGGAAGGGTAAAGAAATCCGGCGGCGAAAAAGTGTTGCGGTTCCCGCGCCGCAATTTTTTCAAAAATCCACGAACAGAGCGGATTGTCCGGCCAGTATACATTCGTCTGTGCGGCGGCGATTCGCCACGTTTCCAAAATGCCCCGGGTCAGGCCGAGCGCCTCTTCGGAAAAGCCGCTCGCCAGTGCGGCCGCGCGCAGGGTCTCCAGTTCTCCGGCCAGCCGCAGGGCGGTGGCGCGATTGGCCGACTGAAATCCCGGTTGCGGCCAGAGCTGGTCGGGCAGCGTGAAGCCGGCCAGCGTTTGATTGGAAACCGCGGCCTCGAGCACCGGCAAAACCAACTGGAGTTTTTGGGCCACCTCGGTTTCATTGTGCCCGGAAATGATCAGCCAGAGGGGATCGCGCTTTTGTCCCAGGTTTTCCCTGATGGTGTTCAGCATGGCATAGGCCTGGCTGTCGCGGGGTTGCAGGGCGTTTGCGCTGGCATCCATTTGTGGCAGTCCCGAAAACAAAATCGCCACACCGGATAAAACCAAAATCCCCGTGGCCAGGAAGACGATTTGGAGATGCAGCGGATTGAGCGGGGCGGAGGGCCGGCCAACCATGGCCAACCCGGGGTCAGTCGCCTGGGACTGCACCCGGTTGGGAAACAGTGGCGGGAGAAAGGCGAAGATCATCACACACGCGGAAAGTGCCACCCCGATGCCCACGAGCGAACCGAGTTGGGCCAGACCGGGCAGACCTCCAAAATTTAAAATGAGAAAGGCCGAGATCGTGGTGACCGCCGCCCAAAAGATGCTGGGCGCAATGGCCCGGCGAATTTCAGGGATGGACAACCCCGGTTGCGCGAGGGCCTCCTGATAATGAACCACGGCATAATCCACCGCCAGCCCCAGCAGGATCGCGGCGAACCCCATGCTGATGACGTTGATGGCGCCAAAAATCAGTCCGCCGAGCCCCAGTGTCGCCGCCAGAATCAAGGCCAGCAGGGTCAGCAGCCAGAGCATGGGTTTCAACCGCCGGTGGGCCAGCCAGAATAAAACCGCGATGATGACGGACGTGCCGCCCACGGACCACATGATGTCATGCCTCATGCTGCCGGAAATTTCCGCCACGAACGCCGGCCGGCCCGTGTAGCCAACGGTGACTTTTCCATCGGCTGACAGGGCGGTGGTGGTGATTTTTTTCACCGTTTCAAACCAGTCGGTGCATTCGCGGTAACCCGCCAGTTCACCGCGCGCCTTCACAAAAATGATTCGGAACGTGCCGTCGGCGGATGCGAATAATTCCTGTCCCCGCCCAAAGGAGGGGGCCGCTCCAACGACGTCTTCAGGCAGTTGCGTCAGGCCGAATGGATCGTAACTGGACTGGGCGATTTCGGCGGGCGACAACGAAACGGCGAGCTGATCGCGGGTGGCGGCCAGTACGCTGGCCAGATTGGTTTCTGAAAGCCGGGCGGCGAGTTGCGCAAATTTTTCCGGGGGTTGATTCAGCCAGAGAAATCCAATGAGTTCGGTGGTTTGGTCCGGATGCTCCAACCACGGCGGCCGCCAGGTTGCGTCGGCAACCAAGTTGGTTTCCAGCAACAAGGATTTGGCCACTGCGGACGCCGCTTGTTCGGCCGTGTCGCGATCCGGCGCGTGCAGGCCGACAATCAGCTCCCGGGCGTTGGAGAAATGTTTCTGATACAGTTTAAGACCCTGCACGGCGGGAACATTCGCAGGCAGCAAATCCAGCACCTCGGCATCAAAGTGCAAGCGGGCAAGTCCGGCGATGATCGGGACGAGCAGCGCCAGCCACCACCAGCGAAACCATTTCACGGGATAAATACACCCTCCAACTTTTCTCCGGTGCGTGGATTCTCCAACCGCCACGACTCGTCGCCCAGCCGGGTAAAGCGCCAGGATCCAGGCGGGTTTAACCCGCACAGCGTGCGGGGCAATTGAAACCAGGCGAAGCGGTCCGGAGGCGCGCCTTGTCCCTGCCAGGCATGCTCGTCCGCGCCGAATTCAATCTGCCATCGGTCCCCGGAAATCTGCGCGGTCACCAGCGGGAAAGGCAGCTTGGAAAACTGAATGAAGCAGTTGCCATTGGCGTTGGTGGCCAGAAGCAGATCCCCTGCCAGTTCCGGACGGTTCGCCGGGGGATTCCAAACCGCCTGGCCCGATTGGACTTTCCAGCCGGGCGTGGAAAAATCGGCGGGGGGCATCGGGCCTGTCGTGCGGCAGCCGGCGCAAATCAACAGCAGCAAGGCCGGTGAAAGGAGGTTCGAAAGCATCAGGCAATTCTGGTTTTTCGGGGGCGGCGCGGCCCGAAGGAAATGCGCGGCACCAGTGGCCAGCGCTTTTGAAGCTTGACGAGCAGGAAAAAACATTCCAATCGCCAGCGCAGGCGCCAGCCGCCTTCGAGCTCCCCGGCCAGGACGGCGTTTAGCGCGGAAGGCAGGTCGTGGTGATTGCGCGGCTGCAAAAACAATTCCATGAACGGCGTGGTGTAATAATTCTCCACCACGCGCCAGTAAAACATCAGGCCCTTGCGAACACGCTGTTCGTAACCGGCAAAGAGCCGCCAGTTGGGTTTTCCCTGCGCGATGGATTGATCCACGGTCTCGGCGGCAATTTTTCCCGACCACATGGCGAGAAAAACACCGGCGGAAAAAATCGGGTCCATGAACCCCGCGGCATCGCCCACCCGCAACAGACGGTGGCTGATAAAACTGCGGTTGTAATAGCTGAAATCGGTGGTCGTCTGCAGGTTGTTAAGCAGCCGCGCCTTTTCCATGCGTTCGTTTACGGCCGAACTGGATTCAACCCAGTGTCGAAAGATTTCTTCGGGCGAACCGCTGGCTTGGGAGAATTCATCCTTGTCAATGACGAGGCCGACACTGGTCTTCCCCGCGGAGACCGGGATGATCCAAAACCACTTGTTTTCGAGGCGGACAATCACGGTGTCACCATCGGCCTCCCCGGAATCACGCCGGACATTTTCAAAATGGCCGAAGACCGCGAGTTTTTTCCATTTCGGATGCATCTCCCGAAGATTCTCCTGGTTGCCGGTGAGATTGCCGCGTCCGCTGGCGTCAATCAGATAGCCGGCTTGGAAATGGTGGGTTTGGCCATCTGGATCGCGCGCCTCAACCTTCACTCCATCCGCGTGCGAATCAAATTTGACGACCGCCCAGCCTTCGCGCACGTCAGCCCCGCAGGTCCGGGCGTGTTTGAGCAGAATGTGGTCAAACTTCGAGCGCTCGACCTGGAT
Organism: uncultured Bifidobacteriaceae bacterium; assembly: GCA_964618545.1. Classification (GTDB taxonomy): domain Bacteria; phylum Verrucomicrobiota; class Verrucomicrobiia; order Limisphaerales; family UBA11358; genus UBA11358. The sequence goes on from CAZUBG010000001.1 coordinate 8,389, forward strand.
GGCTTCCGGCTCCCGATTGAAACTGCCCTCCCGGAATACGAACCGTGTGGCGACGGATTCGTTGCCCAGTTCAAATCGAGCCCCCAATTTTCTCGGAAACCCCTCCGCCTGCAGTGCGGGCAGCACTCCCATTTCGCGAAAAAGGGTCATGTTGCACGGAAGCAGTGATTCACCAATGTGAAAGCGCGGAAAAACCTCCTTTTCCAGAACCAGCACGCGCCGGCCCGCTCGTGAAAGAAAAGTGGCCGCGCTGCTACCTCCCGGGCCGCAACCAATCACCAACACATCATAAACCAATGTCATCAGCAATAAAGTTTTATTTATGAAATGACAATTGGCAAGCTTTGAAAATGCCACCCGGTGGGGTGCTCACCCCCTGCGTGGTTTTGGCAAACCTCGTCAACGCCCAACCGGCGCGGGCCTTGCCAAATGGTTCCGCGCCAATGTCACCGTGCCCGGTGTGCGGGCCGGTTCACGGCGCAATTTTATCACTCACCCATTGGCGGGCTTCGGTAAAACTGGCCTGCAGTGAGGCATAGGCTTTTTTCGTGCCGTCCTTGACGCTGTCCCAAGTGGATTCCGTGGCGTTCTGGGCATCAACCAACTGCTGGTTTAATTTCGCCTCCTGGTCGCGCAAAGCTTGCAGTTTGGGTTTGGCTTCAGCCTTGAGCGAGTCGCTGGCGTTGTCAATTTTAGCCGAGAGTTTGTCCAAATCCTGATTCAAGGCCGTCAACTGATCCTGCATGGATTTGACAAACTCCGCCCTCTCAGCGTAGGTGTAATCCTTCATGTCCTGGGCGGCTTGTTTGGTTTCGGTTTGAACCTTGTCAAGCTGTTGCGAGGCGGTTTGGTCTTTGTCGCACCCCGCCACCAACGCGGTGGTGGTCAGGAACATGAGAAACAACAGTTTATTTTTCATGACTTCAAGGATAACCCGGGGATCTTCGGGAAACTATGGGGTGAAACCCGACCCGGCGGAAAGAGAGAAACGGGCAACCCCGTGTGCCGCGCTGATCCGCTGTTTGCGCCCGGACGGCACCATCTGCCTGCACCAAGCCCCTAATCCAAAGGCCCGACCCAGCGTTCTTCTCCATTGTCCGGTCTTCTCATTAAAGTCCACTTTTGTTCAAACAAAAAAATCTCCTTTAAAAAACTCCACGACACGCGCTCAACCCAAGCTTGACGAACCGCGCGTTCGGCCCCATTGATAAGGTATGCAATTGGAAAAGTTCACGCAAAAATCCCAGGAGGCGTTGACCGAGGCACAACGCCTCGCGCGCGACTATTCGCACCAGGAAATGGACGGCGAGCATCTGGCGCTGGCGCTCATCGGCCAGACGGACAGTCTGATCCCGGATTTGTTGGAGCGCATCGGGGTGCCGGTGGCCCGGCTCAAGCCGGATTTGGAGGCCGAACTGGCACGCCGGCACAAAGTGCAGGGTGCAGGCGACCCCTATGCCGGCGGTGATTTAACAAAGGCGCTGGAGGCGGCACAGTCCGAGGCCGTCAAACTCAAGGATGAGTATGTCAGCACGGAATTGTTGCTGCTGGGCCTGATCGAAGGCGGCGGATCCTCGCTGAAAAAGATTTTTGCCAAACACGGTTTAAAGCGGGATGCCGTCCTCAAGGCACTGGTGGAACTGCGCGGCAACCAGCGGGTGACGGACCCGCAGCCGGAAGCCAAGTTCCAGGCGCTGGACAAGTACGGGCGCGACCTCACGGCGCTGGCCCGGCAGGGCAAGATTGACCCGGTGATCGGGCGGGATGAGGAGATCCGGCGCGTGATGCAGGTACTAACGCGCCGGACAAAGAATAATCCGGTGCTGATCGGCGAGCCCGGCGTGGGCAAGACCGCCATCGCGGAGGGCCTGGCCCGGCGCATTGTCAGTGGCGACGTTCCGGAGTCGCTCAAAAACAAGCGGTTGGTGGCGATGGACCTGAGCGCGATGATCGCCGGGGCAAAATACCGCGGCGAGTTCGAGGACCGGCTCAAGGCGTTTTTGAAGGAGATCACCGCCAGCGAGGGCAAGATCATTTTGTTCATTGATGAACTCCACACGATCGTCGGAGCCGGGGCGGCGGAAGGGGCCACGGACGCGGCAAACATCATGAAACCGCAACTGGCACGGGGCGAGCTGCGCTGCGTGGGGGCCACCACGCTGGATGAATACCGCAAGCACATCGAAAAGGATCCCGCGCTGGAACGCCGGTTCCAACCCGTGCTGGTGGCGGAACCCACCGTGGAGGCCACCATCGCCATTCTGCGCGGGCTCAAGGAGCGGTACGAGGTGCATCACGGCGTGCGGATTCAGGACACCGCCCTGGTGGCCGCCGCCACGTTATCGAACCGCTATCTCACCGACCGGTTTCTCCCTGACAAGGCCATTGACCTCGTGGATGAGGCGGCCTCGCGCATCAAAATGGAACTGGATTCCAAGCCCACGGAACTGGACCAGTTGGACCGGCAGAGCCTGCAATTGCAGATCGAACGCACCTCGCTGGCCAAGGAAAAGGACCCCGCCAGCAAGGAACGCTTGAAACGCATCGAGGCGGACCTGGCGAATTTGAAGGAAAAATCCGCCGCCCTGACCGCACAGTGGCAAAATGAAAAAGCCGCCATCCAGGCCGTCAGCATCGTGCAATCCCAGTTGGAAGCGGCACGCACGGAATTGGAGCAGGCCCGGCGCGCGGGCGATTTGACCAAGTCCGCCGAAATCCAGTACGGCAAGATTCCCGATTTGGAAAAGAAACTGGCGATGGTGGAAAAGCAATCGGCGCAGAGTCCGGCGCGGAACGCGTTGCTCCGCCAGGAAGTCACAGCCGAGGACATTGCCAATGTGGTCTCCGCATGGACCCACATTCCAGTGACGCGGATGCTGGAGGGCGAACGCCAGAAACTGGTCAAGATGGAGGAACGCCTGGCCCAACGAGTGGTGGGCCAGGCGGCCGCCATCAAGGCGGTTTCGGACGCCGTCCGGCGCGCGCGCAGCGGGTTGCAGGACCCGAACCGCCCCATCGGCTCGTTTATTTTCCTCGGCCCCACCGGTGTGGGCAAAACCGAGACGGCCCGCGCCCTGGCGGAATTTTTGTTCGACGACGAAAACGCCCTGCTGCGCATTGACATGAGCGAATACCAGGAAAAGCACACCGTCGCCCGGCTCATCGGCGCGCCGCCCGGATATGTGGGCTACGAGGAGGGCGGCCAGCTCAGCGAAGCCGTCCGCCGCCGGCCCTATGCCGTGGTGCTGTTCGATGAAATTGAGAAAGCCCATCCCGATGTGTTCAACGTGCTGCTGCAAGTTTTGGATGACGGCCGGCTCACCGATGGGCAGGGACGGACCGTGGATTTTAAGAACACCATTGTCATCATGACCAGCAACCTGGGCTCGCCCATCATCCAGGAATATTTTCTGGATTCACAGAAGACCATGGGGGCGCGGCAGACCATGGAGGACAAGGTGATGGCCGAATTGAAGCGCCATTTCCGTCCGGAATTTTTGAATCGCGTGGACGATGTCATCATCTTCCAGAGCCTGGATGAGGACGAATTGACCCAGATCGTGGATTTCCAACTCACCCGGCTGAGCGCGCGACTGGCACAACAACAACTCACGCTGGAACTCAATCCGGCCGCCAAGAAACTGCTGGCGCGGGAGGGATACGATCCGCAATTTGGCGCGCGCCCAATCAAGCGGGCGATTCAGGAGCAACTGCTCAACCCACTCTCCCTGCGCCTGCTGGAAGGGAGTTTCAAGCCCGGAGACAACATCCAGGTGGGGGTGAAGGGGGACGAACTGCGGTTTGATAAGAAAAACGGTTGAATGAACCGGCGGCGGTGGTAAAATCATCCACGGACGCAATAGTAAAACCATGAAATCCACGCTCCTGCTTCTGAGTTTGTTCCTGCCCCTGGCCGGCTGGTCCCAAACCTACACCATTGATTGGTACAAGATCGCCGGGGGTGGCGGCACCAGCACGGGCGGGACGTATCAGGTCAGCGGCACCATCGGCCAGACAGAGGCCGGCGTGGCGATGACCGGCGGCAGCTATTCTTTAACCGGAGGATTTTGGAGTATTATTTCCGTGGTGCAGTCGGCAGGCGTGCCGAAACTGATCATCGTGCCCAATGGGTCGAACAGCGTGAAGATCCTCTGGCCGGACACCGGGACCTACACCCTGCAACAAAACAGCAATCTTTCCGTTTCGTCCGGGTGGACGGCGAGCAGTTACACCGTCACCCCCGCCAACGGCACGAACAGCGTCACCATCACGCCGCCGTCGGGGAACCTGTTCTTTCGCCTGTCCAATCCCTAACCCGGCCGTAGTTTCGGTGCTGGAAACGTTTGCCGGGGTTGGCAAAACAGCGTTTTTATGTCCGAAGCAGCCACAAGCTCCTGGGTGAAGGCTTTTCTGCTCCTGCTGGAAAAGCATCATGATCTCGTTACTGTTCTGGCGCTGGTGCCAGCCGCGCTGTTTGCGGTTTACACCTATTGGAAATCCAAGAAAAGCGAGGCCGCCGGCCGGTTGCAGGAATTGTTCAACCGCTTTTATCTGGATGCCGAGTTGCGCCCCCTCCGCTTGAATCTGGATTTCAATTTCGACGACACCCTGCGGGCCTTGATCGAACGCATGGTCAAGGATGAGAAGTCGCCGTTCAGCACCGAAGAAAAGCAAACGCTCTGTCAACTGGACACCTTGCTAAAGTGCCTGGAGTTTGTGCTGCACTTGAAAAAACAGGGACACATTTCCCGGGACGATTGCGACGCCATTTTTAAATATTGGTTTGAGCTGCTCGAAAAACCCGACCGGGAGTGCCTGCGCGAATATATTCGAAAATTTGGATTTAAAGCCGTGGCCCGGCAAATTGCCACGGATATGCACCCCTCCATCAAACACGGTTCCGGCACCACTACAACTCCCGCTTCATCCTCCCCGGGACCGGGGAATCCTCCGTCGTCACCGTGAAGTTTTGTCCTCGGCGGACAGGGACAGTCTTTCCTTCGTCGTCCGCTTGAGCCCCTGCCCTGCCCATTCTCCCTCATCCACTGCAAAACTCAGGGCATTTAGACTTCGGTCTCTGTCAAATCTCATGGCGGCAGATTAAATGCCTTCTCCAAAACGGCGATGGAGCGCGGGTCAGTGGCCATCAGCACCAAGGCGGTCAGGCGTTTGTCCGGGCCCACCTCCACATCGCAAATGAACCCCCCTTGAAACATGGCGCGCGCGGCCAGTTTGGGGAGTGTCGTTTGCTTCCAATTGAACGTGGATCGTTTCGTCAGCCGGAATTTTTTTTTCGCCTGGGCGATCTCATGTTCCCCGGTCAGGCAAAAGGCCAGGACGTGGCGGGGGCCGTTTTGCGTCCGCAGCGAGACAAACGAGGTGCCGTTCAATTCTTTCGCCGCTTCATTGCGAAACTCGGACAGAGTCTTCGCCCCCCAGGCGTCGGCCAACTGTGCGGCGATTTCTTCAGTGTTTGTCATGCGCATGTCTCCCAATCTGACTCGGCGGCGGCAAAGATATTTTCAGGGCCGCAATCAATTTTTGACTATATCATGGCCCTCCCGGAGGTTCAATTCAGTTTTTTAACCAGTTCATCTTTTTTTAAACATCATAAAGCCTGAAAATCCGTTCCGCAGCGTTTTCCGCCCACTGCTGAACCGGTCTTAGCCGGGGCAAATTTAACTTGAAACGAACGGCCAATCATGCTGTCTAATCACACATGAAACCGCGACCAGCCTTCACATTGATCGAATTGTTGGTGGTCATCGCCAGCATCACCATTCTGGCAGCCATGCTGTTGCCGGCGCTTTCCGCCGCCAAAAAAAAGGCTGGCCAGACCACCTGCCTCAACAATCAAAAACAGCTCGGTACGGGCATGATGATGTATGTGGATGAGAACGGCGGCGCGTTCCCCGGCATGGCATCGCTGCACGCCGGGTTCAACGCCTCGGACTGGATCTATTGGCGCACCAACACCGCCCAGTATGCCCCATTCAAAAAAGCCCCATTGTCGCCCAGGTGGCCACTGCCAGCAGCGAGCTGTTCCGGTGCCCGCTGGACACCAGTGACGCCGACCGGATCGCCCAGTCCAGCCCGCCGGACGGCCCGTACCTTTACAGTTACAGCATGACCGGTTACGGGGAGGGCCCCTACCCTGATCTTGAATCCGACCCCGCCGTGAACCTGGGAATGTCCTCCGTATTAACCGGCGACACCCCGGCCCTTTTCAAACAATCCTCGGTCCGCAATCCGGCGCTCAAAATCATGCAGGCGGAGGAAGTGGCCACCACCAGCAGCACCGAAAACCCCACCGATGCCACCGTCATCAGCGACGGTCGCTGGATGCCGGGCCAGGACATCCTAACCGCCCGCCACAGTGGCCGGGCGGATGTGACCTTTGCCGACGGCCACGCGGAGGCCGTGCCCTGGGAGTTTGGCAATGACTACACCAATTCGCTGCCCCGTTTATAAGACCCGCCCCACCGGCGTTGCGGCCCCCCAAACCATCGTAATGCCCCCGGCTTGACGCCCGCAAACAACACTTCACCGGAGGAGTGGCTTTCCGGACATCCCCATGAAGCGGGCATCCACCGTCACAACCTCACCACCACCAAGTTTGCGGAACTAGCTGAAGGCCTGGGTAGGAAGGCCAATCATTGACCAAACCGGACTGGCCGGGAATTATGATTTTATCACCCCCTCCTTTGCTCCCACGGAAATAAATCAAGTTTTTCTCAGTCAACTTGGCCTTGAACTCGTGCCCGGCCGCGAGCCCGTTGATATGCTCGTCGTCGAAAAGGCGGAATAGCCAGAAGTTGGTTGTCCAGGGTTGCGGTTCAGAAGCATTGAACTGACAGAATATTGAATCCCGCCCCCGTGCTGAAATAAGTTTGCTCGCTTTCCGCGACCATGTACATGTATTGGATCAATGATGACCAACGAGATGGATTTGGTGCGGGATTACGCCGCCCGCCAGTCCAAACCCGCGTTTGAAGCGCTGGTCACCCGATACGTCAGCCTGGTGTATTCCACGGCGCTGCGGCAGACGGGCGATCCGCATCCGGCGGGGCATGTCACGCCGGCGGTGTTCATCATGCTGGCGCGCAAGGGAGTCGCGTTCGGCCAAAACCATTTTCACCGTTGCGTTTGCCAAAGGCGCGACGGCAGGCGGTTCAACCTTCGCTTTGGCCAAAGGAGCAATGAAACTTATGGCTTGGACTAACGCAAAGACGGCGATCGTGGCCGGCGTCGCCGTATTGCTGACCGCCATAAGCGTCGCCGTCATAACCGAAGGAATTCACGAGCGGCGGACCGCCACAGCCAGACAGACGGCCGTTGCCGAACAACCACCGGCGTCCGGCCCGATCAGGGCAATCACTGGGATCGGGATTCTTCTTCGCTTTGACGAGAAAATCGGAGCGCCAATCGTCATGAATGTTCTCCCCAATTCGCCGGCAGCGGATGCCGGGGTTGCCAATGGCGTGATTGTGAGCAGAATTGACAATCGTCCAACGGAAGGCATGAAACTTAGGGAATGCATTGACCTTATCCGTGGGGCCGTTGGCACAAAGGTCAGGCTGGAATTGGTGACGCCAACCACACATGAGACCAACCAGATCGAGCTGACCAGACAAATCATCAGGCTCCAACCCTTGCCACGCGCCACCCAACCTTTACCGTAAGGGTCTTTCAACAAATAAGTTTGTTCGCTTTTCGCGGCCATGTACATGTATTGATTAAATGATGACCGACGACATGGAATTGGTGCGGGAATACGCCGCCCGCCAGTCCGAACCTGCGTTTGAAGCGCTGGTCGCCCGGTATGTCAACCTGGTGTATTCCACGGCGCTGCGGCAGACGGGCGATCCGCATCTGGCCGAGGATGTCACGCAGGCGGTGTTCATCATGCTGGCGCGCAAGGCGGGCACGCTCGGCCCCCAAACCATTCTCCCAAGCTGGCTGCACCGCGCTGCCGGCTTTGCCGCCGCCAACGCCCGGAGAGCCCGTTACCGCTCCGCGCAGCGCGAACAGGAGGCGTCTATGCAATCACCATCCGAGGAACCCGCCGCCGGCACGGACGAGGTCTGGCTGGAAATCGCTCCCCTGCTCGATCAGGCCATCGCCCGGTTGACGGAACCGGACCGGCACGCCATCGTCCTCCGCTTTTTTGAAAACCGCAGCCTGGGCGAGGTGGGCCGGGCGCTGGGCATCCGTGAGGACGCCGCCCGCATGCGCGTGAACCGGGCTTTGGAAAAACTGCGGTGCCTGCTGGTGAAACGCGGCGTGAGTTCCACCACCGCCCTCATTGCCGGAAGCATTTCCGCCCATTCCGTGTACGCCGCGCCGGCCGCCCTGGCCCAAACCATTTCCACCGTCGCGCTCGCCAAAGGCGCGACGGCGGGCGGTTCAACCTTCGCTTTGGCCAAAGGAGCATTGAAACTTATGGCTTGGACCAAAGCAAAAGCCGCCCTCATCGCCGGGGTCGTGGTGCTGCTGGCGGTCGGCACCACCACCGTCACCGTTCGGAAAATGCAAGCCCGCCAATTTTATGACTGGCAGCAACGCTGGGATTTTTCCCTGGTGGACAAGGTGCCGCCGCAGGTCACCCTCCGGCCCGCCCGGTCCACCCGCAGCGCCAGCGTGAATAACTGGGCCATGTGGGGTGGAAAATCGCTGGGGCTGGGACTGACCGTCCCGGAGATGATGCAGGCGGTCAATTTTGCCGATGCGGAACGGCTCGTCTTGGCCACCCCGGTCCCCGCCGGGAAATACGACTTCCTCTCCAATCTTCCCGAAGGCGCGTTTGACGCCCTGCGCCAGCAAATCCGCAGGCAACTCGGCTTGGAAGTCAGACGCACCCTGATCGAGACCAACGCGCTGATTCTCACCCTCCAAACCACCAACGCTCCGGGGCTGAAGCCCGCTTCCGAAGCTGACAAAAAGAATGCCTCCCTGTGGAAAACCCCCAATTCCTTCACTGCCACCGACCTGGACGGCCTGTGGGTCCTGGTTCAGTATCTGGAAGATCACTTTGGGACCCTCGTCGTTGACCGGACCGGAAATCCCCGCAATCTGGACGTGGACTTAAAATGGGACGGCACCCCCGACGGCTTGAAACAGGCGCTGCGCGACCAACTCGGCCTGAAGCTCGCTCCCAGTGATCAACCGGTTCCCGTGATCATGCAGGTGGTGGAACCGGCCGCCAGTTCTCCCACCCTGAACCAAGACATGGTGGCCGACCTGCAACCGGATGGCTCTGTCCGTTACCGGGCCACCGTGGAGGAAATCAACCGCACGGGGGCCATGCTCACGGAGGATTCCATGAGTTTCGCCGTCAACTGTGATCAGGTGACCGACGAGTCCGGTCAGCCGGTGAAATCCACCCTGCAACAGGACGGCTTCCCCTTCTGCGTGCTGACCCTCAACCAACCCGTGCCCCCCAACGGCAGATATTCCCTCCACCTCAGTCTGACCTTCACGAACATGTGCGAACCCACCCTGAAACCAGGCGAGTTTGTGTATCAAATGGCGGATTATCCCGGCGACGATGGATTGACGCACAGCCAGGAGGAGTACCGCCTGCCACCCGGCGCGGTTCTGCTGTCAAAACAGCCCGCCGATTTGAAATCATCCACCAGCGGGGGAAGAACGGTCTTGCGGATTGACCGGACCATTCCACCGGGTGGCCTCCGGAACACCACTTTCCGCTACCGCCTCGCCGCCGCCCAATAGAGCTCGGTGATGATTCTTAAAAATAATTCAAAGAATTTCGTTGCGACATCCGTCTGATGGATGGAATGGACGATGAAACGCCGTCCCTTCATTACCTGCCGAGCCAGCCAAACGGGTTTTACCTTGGTGGAAATGCTGCTGGTAATCGCCGTCATTGCCATTCTGGTGGCGCTGCTGCTGCCGGCGCTGTACCAAGCCAAGGCCTCCGCCCGCCGGTCCCTGTGCCTGAACAACGAACGGGAGATTGACCTGGCCACCCGGCTCTATGCGGATGATCACGCCGATGTGATCAGTTATTACACCAACGAAATCTATTTTTGCTTCAAGGAGAACATCCTGCCCTGCCTCGGAGCCAGCCAAAACACCTTCACCAACCATCCGATCTTCATCTGCCCGGCGGATGATTTCAACCTGAACGGACCCATTGGCTCTTGGTTTGGCAACGGGAGCAGTGGCCGGGGGGTTTACACCCAGGCTTGGACGCACTACTCGAGTTATGGTTTCAACGGCCTGGCCCGCGCGGGACAAACCAACGACTTGGGCATGGCCGAAAAACCGTTCACCACGGTGCGCCACCCGTCGCGGACGGTGCTGGGCGGGGAGATTTCCGGTGCCATTGGGGTGAGCGCCCATGTCCGCCTTCAACCCTTGCAGTTTCAGGACGCGAAGAATGTCGGAGGTTTTGTGGACGGCCATGTGAGCCTCACCAGAATGTATTGGAATGGCGTGGTTGGTTCGGATGGCTTCCCCGTGTATTATGAGCCGCCAGCCGGCTATGATTACCAGTGGACGGGGAATTGAAGTACCCCGGCAACCCCATGAATCAAGGTTAATGGCCGTTCATAAATTTTCCCAAGGAACTGTTGGAAAAGGTTTTCGGCCGTGCTAGATTGGTCTCGTGAAGCAATTTTTCAGGCCGAACATCAACCATCGGGGGCGGATGGCCCGCGGGGTGGTTGGGAGTCTCTGTCTGATTACGGGAATTGTCATTGTGGACTTCCAACTCACCGTGGGCTTGATCTTCGTTCTCGCCGGGTTGTTTGCCATTTTTGAAGCCGTGCGCGGCTGGTGCCTTGCCCGCGCCTGCGGCATCAAAACCAAGGTCTGAAGGACGGGTGCGAACTTTGAATTTTGGATTTCAGTTCTTCCACCTTCTGCTATCCTGCCCTCATGAATCTGTTGCCTTTTGGAAAACTGACCGCCCACAAGCCGCGCACCTTCGTCCCCCAAAATCTGGACCTCGGCGTCTGGTCGCAAATCGCCGCCTTGTTTGACCAATTGGAAACCCGCGCCGGCCTGGCCGCCTCCCCCGCCGCCCTCGAACAATGGCTGCTCGACTGGAGCGAACTCAACGCCGCCCTCGATGAGGAATCCTGCCGCCGCAATATCGCCATGACCTGCCACACCGACAGCGCCGAGGCGGAAAAAGCCTACCTCGATTTTGTGGAAAACATCGAGCCCCGGCTCAAACCACGCCAGTTCGCCCTCGAAAAGCTTTGCGTCGCCCATCCGCACCGCGCCCAACTGCCCCCCGCCCGCTTCGCGGTCTTTGACCGGGACCTCACCAACCACGTCGCTCTGTTCCGGCCCGAAAACATCCCCCTGGAAACCGAGGAAGCCCGCCTCGGCCAGCAATTCCAAAAACTCAGCGGCGCCCTCATGGTCAATTTTCGCGGCGAGGAAAAAACCCTCGTTCAAATGGGCCGTTACCTCGAGGAACCCGACCGCGCCCTGCGCCAGGAAGCCTGGGAAAGCGTCGCCCGCCGCCGGTTGCAGGAGGCCGACAAATTTGACGACCTCTTCGACGCCCTCATCAAACAGCGCCATCAAATCGCCCTCAACGCCGGTTTTGCCAACTACCGCGATTACATGTTCCGCCGCATGGGGCGCTTTGATTACACCCCGGAGGATTGCACCCAATTCCATGCCGCCGTCGAGCAGGTGGTCATGCCCGCCGTCCGCGAATTGCAGGCCGAACGCCGCCGCCAGTTGCAATTGGACCCCCTGCGCCCCTGGGACCTTGCCGTGGACCCCAAAAATCGCCCGCCCCTGAAACCTTTTGGCGAAGTCGCCGAAATGGTCTCGCGCACCCAGAAAATCTTCAATCATCTCGACAGTGAACTGGCCGGCGGTTTCCAGTTGATGCAGGACCTGCACCTGCTGGACCTCGACAACCGCAAAGGCAAGGCTCCCGGCGGTTATCAATCCACCCTGTCCGAAGCCCGTGTCCCCTTCATCTTCATGAACGCCGTCGGTCTGCAACGCGACGTCGAAACCATCCTGCACGAGGCCGGCCATGCCTTCCACGCCCTGGCCACGCGCGATGAGGATTTGTATTCCTACCGCAACGCCCCCATTGAATTCTGCGAAGTCGCCTCCATGTCCATGGAACTGCTCGGCAACGAATTCATTGAGGAATTTTACCCCTCCGCCGGGGCCAGTCGCGCCCGCCGCACCCATCTGGAGGGCATCATCGGGTTTTTCCCGTGGATGGCCACCGTGGACGCCTTCCAACATTGGATTTACACCCATCCCGACCACACCCGAACTGAACGCGCCGCCGCCTGGCTCGCGCTGATGGACCGTTTCGGCGGCGCGGTGGATTGGACCGGTTACGAGCCCAACCGGGCTTCCCACTGGCAGCGGCAGCTCCACATCTTCCTGTATCCCTTCTATTATGTGGAATACGGCATTGCCCAGCTCGGCGCCCTGCAAGTCTGGGCCAATTCAAAACGCGATCAAGTGAAGGCCTTGAAGGATTACAAACACGCGCTCACTCTGGGCGGCTCCCGTCCCCTGCCCGAACTGTTTGCCGCTGCCGGCTGCCATTTTGACTTCAGCAGTCAAACCATCCAACCCCTGATCCAGCTCGCCCGCACCCAGCTCGCCGCCCTGCCGGGATGAATCCAGCGCGGCTGTCCACGGCCGCAGCACGTTGAAATCCGACCAAGCCGGGCGGGAGACTTTCATGAGTTTATTCATGGTGACCCTGGGGGCAACCGTCCTGATTGAAACCCCTGGGGAAAGAACGGAAAAATTTGCGGAATATTGTTCGGTTTTTTGCAGGGCAGTCATTTAATGGATGAAGGCAAGCAACCGACGACTCAGCGCTGCTGCGGGAATTCGCCGCCAACCATTCCGAGCCGGCGTTTGAGGCCTTGGCCTCACGGTACGCTCCTTTGGTTTGTTCGGCGGCCCGGCGGCAGTTGGGCGACCCGCATCTGGCGGACGAAGTCACGCCGGCGGTTTTTATCATCCTTTCACAAAAGGCCGGACGGATCGGCGACGCCACGGTTCTTTCCGGCTGGCTTTTCAAAACCACCCGCTTCGTCGCCCTGGCGCAAACCCGGGCCGCCGTCCGGCGACACCGATACGAGCAGGAGTCCGTCATGCAATCCGAGGCCCACCCCACACCACCCGATCCGCTGTGGAAACAAATATCGCCCCTGTTGGACGAAGCCCTGACGCAACTGGGCGAAAAAGACCGGCAAGCCGTGTTGTGGCGCTATTTTGAAGACAAAAGTCTGGCGGAAGTCGCGGGGACCGCAGGCACCAGCGAAGACGCCGCCCGCATGCGAATCAGCCGGGCGCTCAACAAGATGCACCGCTACTTTGAACGACGCGGCATCTCCTCAACCACGGCCATGCTCGCCGGGGTGATTCCCACCCATTCCCTGCAGGCCGCACCAGTTGAACTGGTCAAAACGCTCACGCTGGTGGCGGCGGCCAAAGGGGCGGCGGCCAGCACCCATGTGGTGTTGAAGCTGACGAAAACCAGGACCGGACACCTCGCGACCACCGATTGGATTGAAATGGGCCGGAAAGATGTCCCGATGGGCCGGGTGGTTTACGATTACCCGTCGCTCCACCTGGAATGGAATCCCAGGGACATCTGGAACCTGCGGGTGAATGCGGCGGCGACGCAAATGATTTTGGATCATTCGATTCACTTCATCCAGCCCGATCCGGTGCCCCTGACGCACACCCCCACGCCCGACGCAGTACCCGACCCGTTGGATGAAGGCGATTTTGCACCGCGAACCGGCGCGAATTTGCAGGGTTACTGGAAGGGGGCCATCGGCGCCGGGGCGGACGCAGTGCCGGTGAATTTGAAAATCTCCGGGCAGGCGGATGGAACCTTTCGCGCTGAAGGGGATGATCCGATGCACGGCGTCTATGGGCAACCGCTCAACGTAAGCTGCCACCCGCCGACGGTGAAGATGACCCGCGCATCGGGTGCCGGATTGTTCCAAGGGGAAATCAATCAGGCCGGCACGGAAATTTCCGGTTCGTGGGTTCAAGGAGGCCAATCCATGCCGGCGAGGGTCAGACGTGCGGATTATCAGGCGGAACACGCACAGGATGCGGAGCAGGATTACACCTTCACCTCGGGAAATGATTTGCAGGAACATTGGAGAGGATCATGGATTGTGTCCATCGGAAAACTCAAGGTGCCCATCCGCATGGCGCTCAACATTGCCAAACTGCCGAAGGGTGCAGATTCCGCCACGATTGCCAATGTGGACCAATTTGGCCAGGACGGCCCCGTCCCCGCCTCGAGTTTTCCATACTCGCCGCCTCATCTTCACTTGGAATGGGGATGGGCCGGCGGCGCTTTTGAAGGCCGGTTGGAAAACGGCAAACTGGCGGGCGCCTGGTTTGAGGGCGGTGGCGGCTTCCCGCTGGTTTTTGAACGCACTGGACCGCGCTGAGGCTTGATTTCAGCGACCCATGGCTGCCCGCCAAGCCCGCGCACGGAGCCGTGCGCAACCCGCTTTTTTTGACTGGCACATCAAAGCGGCAAAGGCGCGTTGAACCGCCGTTCAAAAATGGTCCGGCGTCCGTTTTAAAAACTGGCCGCGTCCGGGTTGGCCCACAAATTTTCCCCCGCGCACGACCACCTGGCCGCGCACTGTCACGGTCTCCGGGCGGCCCTCCACAGGCCAGCCTTCAAACGCGCTGTAATCCACGTTCATGCTCTGGGTTTTCACAGAAAGCGTCCCGCGATATTCAGGGTCGAACACCACCACATCGGCATCCGCGCCGGGTTGGATGGCGCCTTTGCGCGGGAACAGGCCGAACAGCTTCGCCACCTGGGTGCTCGCGCTGTTCACCATCGTGTGCAGGTCAATCTTGCCGGTCTTCACCCCATAAGTGTAAAGCAGCTTGATGCGTTCTTCCAGGGAGGGAATGCCATTGGGGATTTTGGTGAAATCATTGCGCCCCAGGGTCTTTTGCGTTTTGAAATCAAACGGCGCATGGTCGGTGGCCACGGTTTGAATCAGACCGTCGCGCAGGCCGTTCCACAAAACTTCATGGTTCCGGCGGTCGCGCAACGGCGGGGACATCACAAATTTTGCGCCCTCAAAATCAGGCCGTTCGGCGTGGGTCTTGTCGAGCGTGAGATGTTGAATCAGGGTTTCCACCGCCACCCGCACCCCGCGCTGGCGGGCGGCCATGGCTTCCGCCAGGGCTTCCTGACAGCTCAGGTGGACAATGTAGGTGGCCGCCCCGGTGAGTTCGGCGAACGTCATCAGATGATGCACCCCCTCGGCCTCCACACCAGGCGGCCGGCTTTCGTGATGTTCACCGGGACCAGTGCGTCCGGCGGCCAGCAATTCGCGGGAGCGCTCGGTCACCAGGGTTTCATTTTCGCAATGGACGGCGACAATCACGCCGAGTTCCTTCGCCAGTTTGAGCGCACGATACAGTTCGGTGTCGTCAATGCCAAACGCGCCCTTGTACGCCAGGAAAATCTTGAAGGAACTGATGCCGCGCCGGACGATCTCGCGGAGTTGGGCGCCGGTCTGCTCGTCAAAGCGGGTCACGCCCATGTGAAAGGTGAAATCACAGGCGGAGTGGCCGGCGGCCTTGCCCATCCACAGTTCAAAGCCGGCCAGGGCGTCGTCCTGCCGGGGCGGACAGCACATCTCGATCAGGGTGGTGGTGCCCCCCAAAAGTGCGGCCCGGCTGCCCGTCTCGAAGGTGTCCTTGGCAAACGTGCCCATGAACGCCATGTAAATATGCACATGCGGATCAATAAAACCGGGGAAGACATATTTCCCGGTGGCGTCAATGACCTCCGTCCCCGGCGGCGGCGCGATGTCGCGCGCAATGCGGGTGATGGTTTCGTTTTCGCAATAGATGTCAGCGGTGTAACGTGAATCGGCGGTGACAATTTCGCCATCTTTAATTAGCAGGCTCATTTTCTATAAAAATCAAATTCCAAAATACAAAATCCAGGGAAAAATCAAATTCCAAACTCCAAGCTTGAATTTTGGACTTTCGATTTTGATCCTTCATTGTTGTGAGAGTTCGTCCGTTTGTCTGACCAACTCATCCCCTTTCCAGTCCCCATCCTTCATCCCAATTCGCGCCGCCTTGCGTTCCGCCTGCCGCCTCACCAAATCCGCATGCGTCGTCATGTAATCCAAACTCCGTCCCTTGAAATCGGCCGGCGTCTCGAATTGGTGTTTGGCCATGAAGGCGAGCAGGGCTTCCTTCATGGGCTTGACACATTCGTAGCCGTGCTTCATCACCCCGGTGCAGACTTGCACCGTGTCCGCGCCGAGCAGGATAAATTGCGCGGCGTCCGCACCGGTTTCAATGCCCCCCAGACCGGAGAGGGAGCGGTCCGGAAATTCCCGGCGCATCATGGTCGCCACTTCCATCACCATGCGCAGGGCGATGGGCCGGATGGCCTGGCTCGAATAACCGCCGGCGGTGCTGTAACCCTCCACGGTGGGTTCGGGGCGCAGGGTGTCCAGGTTCACCCCCATCACGCAGCGGATCGTGTTGATGGCGCTGATCCCGCTGGCCCCTCCGCGCAACGCCGCGCGGCTGGGGTCTTCAATGTGGGTGATGTTGGGCGTCATCTTCGCCCAGAACGGTTTCCGGGTGGCGGCTTTCACCCAGCCGCAAACGGTTTCGAGAATCTCCGGGTCTTCTCCCATGGCCGAGCCCATCTTGCGTTCGGTCAGGCCGTGCGGGCAGGAAAAGTTCAGCTCAAACCCGTCCACGCCCGCAGCCTCGCAGCGCTGGATGATTTCGATCCAGGCATCCTTGCGATATTCCTCCATCACGGAGGCCAGCAGCACGCCCTGGGGGAACCGGGCCTTGCAGAGCTTAAACTCCTCCTCCCAAATTTTCAGCGGGCGGTCGCTGATCAGCTCGAGGTTTTCCCAGCCAACGACATCGCCCTGCCCGGACAACAACTTCGCATAGCGCGGGGTGACATTAATGACTTTCGCGGCGTCCAGGCTCACCGTCTTGGCAATGACGGCGCCCCAGCCCTCCTGAAACGCCCGGGTGATCACGTTCAGGTTCGTCCCCGGCGGACCCGAGGCGATGACAAACGGATTGGGCAGCGCCAGCCCGTCAATATGTGTGGCTAATGTCGGCATAAATTTTTCCCGAACGCGGCGGAGCGCCGGCTTGCGGCCGGCTTTGGACATCCCTGCCGGCGGCGGCGTTCTCATCAACCAAAGCTCATCTCCGGCGATCTCCTGACACAGACCGGAGCGCGGCGCTCACGCCGCTTCAACGTCCAAACGCGGGCAGCCCAATTAGCCAGTCCTGCCCGCCCGTGGCAGGAAGCGGCCCCGGCGCAAAACGAAGTTGTTGGCGTTTTTCAGGCCGAAGGCATTTGGGAGTGCGGCCACACGTCGCCGCTTTTGGACGAGACGACACGTCGTCGAGTTCCAAAGCGCGCACCTGTCCGATCTCACCAACCACTTCGGCATGCACGGGGGCGCCCGTTTTTTATTTTTAACTCGCTTTCGTGGCCATGGCGATAATATTTTCAATCTATCGGGGAAAGATCATCATGATACACAGAAATGCTTCGGTGAATCCGCCGCGGACCATTGCCGAATTAAAGGAATTACGGGCGTTGACGGGAAATGAACAGGGCGCACAACGGGTGGCGTTTACGCCGGTTTGGGTCCAAGCCGGCCAGTGGCTGCGGCAAAAACTCGCCGGCCTGCCGGTGGAAATCCACACCGACGCCGCCGGTAATTTCTGGGCGACGCTGCCGGGCGAATCCGAACGCGCGCTGCTGCTGGGCGGCCACCTGGACTCCGTGCCCAACGGCGGCTGGCTGGATGGCTGCCTGAACGTGCTCGCGGGCGTCGAGGTCTTGCGGCGCATCCATGACCAATACCAGGGCCGTCCGCCGGTCACCGTGCGGCTGGTGGGCTGGGCGGATGAAGAGGGGGCGCGCTTTGGCAAAAGCCTGTTTGGCTCCTCCGCCTGTTCCGGCCACCTTAATCTGGACGAGGCGCGCGGGCTGCGGGATCGGGACGGGACATCGTTGCCCGAGGCGTTGCGGACCGTCGGGGTGGATTTTGAACGGGTCAGGGAAAGCGGCGCGGAACTTAAGAACGCGGCGGCTTATTTGGAGCTGCACATTGAGCAGGGACCCGTGTTGCTCGACTTGGATTTGCCCCTGGGCGCGGTCCTGGGCACGTTCGGCGTGGAGCGGCACGCCCTCACCTTTCACGGTCAGGCGGCGCACTCCGGCAGCACCCCGATGAACCGGCGCCGGGACGCCCTGCTGGCCGCCGCCAAAATGTGCCTTGAGATATACGACATTGCCGCGCGCAGCCAGGGCGGCGTCTGCACCATCGGCTCCTGCACCACCCAGCCCGGGGTGGTCACCAGCGTGGTGGAAACATGCCGTCTGACCCTTGACCAGCGCCATTTGAACCCGGCGGCGCTCGCGCGCATGCTGGCGGAAGCCCGGGCCGCCAGTGAACGTTTCGCCGCCGGGGGCGGCGTCACGGTCACCTGGGAACGCCTGCAGCAAATCGCCCCGCTGCCATTCCATGAAGAGTTGATCGCGCTGACCGATGAAGCCATCCGCGAGACCTGCGGAAAGACACACCGTCTGCCCTCCGGTCCGCTGCATGACGCCGCCGAAATGGCGCGCGCCGGCGTGCCGACGGCGATGATGTTTGTGCAAAGCCTGCGCGGCCTCAGCCACAATCCGCTGGAGGACACCCGCGAGGAACATTTGGAATTATGCGTGAAAGCGTTTGACAGGCTGGCCGACAAAACGATGCAGTGGATGCAACCGGTCCACTGAATTTCGAGCCTGACAAATGCGGTCCTGTGGATCAAAGTCCAAACATGCGTGCGATGGTAAGCATAAAGGCCATGAATGGTCTGAGCGAAGCGCAAAGGCGGCGGGCTCTCCGGCTTCAGACGCAGATCCAAACCATGGCCGCCGAGTTGGAAACGATCTTGCCTGAGTCCGCAGTCCAACCCGAAGTCGTGGAATTGCATGACCGGAAAATGGGTGAAGCCCAGGCTGCGGATCTGCAGGTCAGACTGAAAACTTTCTCCGAGGACTGGGACCGGCCCGAGGCTGACATTTATGATCAATCCCCGGCGCGGTGATGTGGTGCTGGTGCTGTTTCCCAATTCCGACCTCAAGACGGCCAAACGACGCCCGGCTTTGATGCTTCAGCGGGATAATTAACCCTCTCACGCCATCGGGTCGCGGTTGGCGTCCTTGTAGAAAATGTAGCTGGCCGGGGTTTTGCCCATCGCCACAAACCACTGCGGACAATACGGGGCCATCCAAATGGTGTCGCCGGCTTTCACAGGATGATGGTCGGCATCCAAACGAAACACGCCCTGACCCCGGAGCATCAGGAGGCCGTGTTCCATCACATGGGACTCCACAAAAGGCAGCGGCGCGCCGGGCTGGCAGGTCAGAATGTTCACGGCCAGATCGTACTCCGGTTCATCCGGCACCAGGCGTTGCAGGCGGATGTCGGCATCACCGGCCAGTGGTTCACCCTTGATCTCACGCTCGTGGGCGATGATCGGACGGGGTGCCTCCACGCCGCCCACCGGCTCGTAAATTTTCTGAAAAATCAAGACCGACAGGCTGGTGCCGCCGCTCTTGATCTGCATATCCCGGCCCGGCGGCACAAAGACAAAGCTGCCCGCCTCCAACCGGTGGCGTTTGATGTCCAACAGGATGCTTCCGCTGCCTTCGAGCACAAAAATGAAAAACTCATGCGCGCCGGTGTTGCCTTCGCCAGTTCCGTCTTTGCCGAGGTTGATTTGCAATTGAACGAAGCGCGCCCCCATGGCCGGTGAGATGTTCACCACCGCCCGGACATTTTTCCAGCCCGGCAGGTGGCTCGGCACATGGCCGTCCTGGGTGAGCAGGGCATAGCGCCCCTTGACCACCGTCCGCGAAGATCCAAATAATTCAGCCATAGGGTTCAACCATCAACGCTGCATGCATTTGATAGGGCCTGATGGCAGCGCAACCATCCGGCCGTACTTAAACTCAGTTAATTCGTCTCCAGCATGGTCGGCCCGGCGGCGTCCGTCAAGTTTCCCGGAAAGCGGCGGTCGGCCTTGCGGCCATCACGAAGTTGTTGGCATTTTTCAGGCCGAAGGCATTGGGAAGTGCGGCGACACGTCCTGCACCTCATCGGCATTTCATGTCTTTCATATCCGACGGCGGGGCCGAGGCGGTTTTTTCGTACCGCAGGCTTCCAAGCCTGCCGTATCGCGGGTTTCCCAACCCGCAGACCCTTCGCCAACCTGGCGCGCCCGCCCCACGGACAGGCCCGCCGAATGGGATAACGGCCATCCGCCCGCACAAGCTGCCTGTCAGTTGCAGGACACCTCGCCACTTTTGGACGAGACGACACGTCGTCGAGTTTAAACCAACACACTGGTCCGGCCTCGCCATCAACTTCGGGATGCACCCCCGGCCTTATCCTTCCCAGCCCCGGCGGGGCGGAATGCCACCTCCAGGCCACCTCCCCGGCTGCGAGGCTTGGAGTTTGATTTTTCCACCGGAGCAGGTGCGCTTCATGCCAGGTTGTAATGGGACACCGCCCTCCGTGGTCTCATACAAATATATGAGGCCCAAACCAGCCAAAGACAGTTGACGCGGTCTCGTTTCAATCCCATGCTTTTTATCAAACCATGATTGGCAAATTCATTCTCGGCCTGACTTTAATCATCGCCTGTGGCTCCTCACTGGCGGCGGACGACCAAACCTTTAATGTCCGCAAGTACGGTGCCAAAGGCGATGGCCAGACCAAGGACACCGCCGCCCTTCAGCGTGCGTTGGACGCCTGCGCCACCAACGGCGGCGGCACCGTCATCATCCCGGAGGGCGTTTATCTCACCGGCAGCCTCCTGCTCGGCTCACACACCTCCTTGGAACTGCAGAAAAAGTCTTGTCTCGTCGGCAGCCCGGACATCGCCGATTATCCCCTCCAACAGGTCCGTTGGGAGGGTGAATTCCGCGGCGGCCACCGCGCCCTGCTGTCCGCCACCCAGACCGACCACCTCGCCATTACGGGCCCGGGTGTCATCTTTGGCCCCCCCATCAACATCAGCAATTTGCGCAATCCGCGCGGACCGGTCCTGATTGAGCTGACCGATTGCACCAACACCGTCCTTGAAAACTTCACCACCCAATACGAGCGACTCTGGTCCATCCACCTCCTCTTCTGCCAGAACCTCACCGTCAACGGACTGATCATCCGCACCGTCAGCGACAACGGCGACGGCATTGACGTGGATTCCTGCCGCGACATCCTCATTGAACACACCACCATTGACACCGGCGATGACGCCATCTCCCTCAAATCCGGCCGCGGCCTCGCCGCCGAACAACTCGGCCGTCCCACCGAAAACATCACCATTCGC
Organism: uncultured Bifidobacteriaceae bacterium; assembly: GCA_964618545.1. Taxonomy (GTDB): domain Bacteria; phylum Verrucomicrobiota; class Verrucomicrobiia; order Limisphaerales; family UBA11358; genus UBA11358. Next base: position 29,809 of record CAZUBG010000001.1, read on the forward strand.
GACTGTTCCCTCAACAGCAGCATTGATGCCGGCCTCGGTATCGGCACCGAAATGTCCGGTGGCATCCGCAACGTCCGCTTGGAAAACTGCACCATCTCCGGCCACCAAAACGCCATCTACTTCAAAAGCCGCGACGGGCGCGGCGGTTTCATGGAAAACATCACCGGGGACAACCTCGTCATCAACGACTCGCCCACCTTCATCGGCATTGATCTCCTCAAAAAGGGCATCCAGGCCACCGATCCCGTCCCGGGCGATGTCGCCAAATGGTCCGTCGTCAAAAACCTCTCCTTCCGGCATGTCCAGCTCAACCACGTCGCCGAAATCGTCGCCGGCAAAAACATTCCCCCCCAGCGCATCTTGGACGGTTTGACCCTCACCGACATCGCGGGCACCTGCAGCCGGGGCATTTCACTGGCCAACATGACCAACGTAAAAATCGCCAACCTCAATGTCACCGGCTTTTACGGCCCGTTGATCAACACGGAAAATGTCAAAGGGGACGGCCTGGGCAAAGGTCAATGGGCCGCCAATCTCAGCGGCGGAAAGTCCGGGCACCGAATAGACGTCACCGCCTGTTCCAATTGACCGGTCGCGCCCGTGCCCGGCAAACGACCGGAGGCAGGCCGCCACCCATCCTGCTCGACTGAGAAGAATCACGGAAGATCGTTCAGAATTCGGGCCCAGCGCAGTTGCAATTCGGCGTGCAGCCAGTGCTCCTCCGCCCGATCCGCCGGACGCCCTTCCTGCTCCCACAGGTAATGGGCATAACTCGCGATTTCCTCACGCGAAACCGCCCCGGCCGGGGACCTCTCCGGCCGTCTCGCCCGTGGACGCCGGACCGTTCGCGCCTGCTGGCCTCGAAAGTTGTGCGCGGGATGCGCCATAATTTCCATGATCATTGTTAACAACGCGGGCGGGGAGAAGTTCCACCGCCCGCGTCATGCTCCTTTGGTTTGACAATCTAACGCCGCAGAAAGTTCATCGGCCTCCATCGGCCAAATCAACCCGGGCGGCCGACAGTGCCGACAAAAGCTCGGCGGAATCCTCCGGCCGAACGGCCGCACCAACCCCCCCCTCATGACCCGGACCGGACGCGGGAAAATTCCAGGTGCGCTGACGGTAATCAAACCGGCAATGCAGCAGGATCCGTCGGTGGCCCGACAACAGAGTTTGACCTTGAACGAGTTTATGGTTGGCTGACATTTTGTTCTCCTTTTGATAACTGCTTCCAGTAGCCCGGTCAGCGGCTGTGTTAATACGATAGACTGAATCGTTTATTGCATCAAATTTATGTGAACAAACGATCGTCACGTTTGATCCTATTGTTTGACTCTCCGTTGATGTTTTTAAATACGTTAATACGACTTAACATGTCGTTATTTAACCACTATTTTTTAACTCTGTCAAATGGATTCTTTAATTCTTCCCCTTCACTGGGTGCATCCGCGCCCCGGAGCGCGGCTCTGTGAGCCGCAGCGCGTGGAATTCAGTTAAAATCCTGGAATCGGCTTTTGGCTACTCTCGGCGCATCCTATGCTGTCGGCCATCGGCCATCGACGTTCCGGCCCCCCTTGTTGTTGGGATCATTCGTGAGTGTCAACCCATCCAGGCGCAGCGGCCGGACGGACTTGGCTTTGCCCTGCGAATTCAGAAGCCGGAGATCCGCCGGATCGTATTCCGTGCTGAAAAACCGATAATCGCCTCCGTCCACCGCCGGCTTGCCCGTGTTCGTCCAGCGAATCCGGCCATAATACCCATCCGCCCGATTTTCCAACTTCGTCAACCAGCCATAAGCGGTCGTCTCTTTGTCGGCGTCATGCTTGAAATGCTCATGGTCAATCAGCATCTCGATCCCGTGTGACAACTGGCCGGCCTCGGCATCGGCGTTGAACCGGTTGACGATGGCCACGCAGGCTTCATCGTCAATAACCTGCACCACGCCGGCGGCGCGGTTGGGATGGTTGCCCTTCACTTCGATCTGGTACCAGCCGTCCGTGGGATGTTGAAAATCGCGGTTGAGTATTTTTGGGTTCATGGTAGGTTAGGGGTGCTGGCGGCAACCATTCGTGAGTCGCGCCACCCAAGCGACAGCAAGTGTGTAGAACGCGGGATTCGCACCCCGCCGACAACTGCCTTCTAACGGCCAACTCCGGTTGGCCGTGTTTTTTTGCCGGGGTGAGTTCATGATTTTAATGGTTCAAAACTGGTGACCACATAGGCGCTTTCGGAATTTTTCCGCTGCAAGATGGCCTGCTGTCCGCCATGGGTGATGTAGAGCCGGTCCTCCTCTTGATGCGGGGTGATCTTTCCCCGGGCGATTACCTCCGGCAAATTGAGGGCGGTCGCCTCACCATGCTTGGCAACAATGTGGCTGACGCCATACCCATCGGCGTGCGTCGCGCCAGATTTATTGGGAGCCGGAGTGCCGGGCCGTCCCCATTCAAAATCAATCTGTCCGACCCCCTTCCGGTGCATGGCTTTTTGCACGTCGGCTTTTTGCCGCAGAGCGCGGTTCATGGCTTTTTTCCCGCGTTGCAAATTGTCATCAATGGAAAGTCCGCCGCCATTTTCATCCACCCATCTGCCCAGGCTGTCGCGGGGCTGTTCCCCGCGATTACACACCGCTTGCCCCAACTCCCCGGCGATGTAGCCTTCAATGGCGGCGGTCAGTGAACTGTCCGCGAGGACATTTGCCTGGAGGGTGTTCAGGTCGCCTTCCAAGGCCAGCAGTTGGCGGCGCTGTTCAATGGCATCGGTGATTTTGCCAATAACCGCCAAGCGGTTGCGCAACGGGTCCAGATCAATCAGCGCCGCCGCGACCGGCGTGTGCAGCCGGTTCAGCAGGCGGTTGCGCACGGCGGAATTGACGTCCGACCGGTCAATGTGCTGGTCCGCCTTTTGGGCGGGATCGCCCTGCCCGGTGAGCGGGTCGAGTTTGATGCGCGTCAATTTGTAGCCCGTCCGTTCCGAGATTTCATGCTCGTCGGTTTGCAGGCCCACCCCCTCCAATTTCACAACCGTGTCAGCCACCTCGTTGACATCTTCATCATCCTGCACCGCCATGGTGAATTGCACACAAATGGGCTGGCCGGGGAATTGGGCCGCCAGTTCCACCGCGTCAAAATCCCGTGGCCGGTGTTTTCGCAATCGCATCGCCGCATAAACCGCTTCGTTGATCCCATCGCCGTGTGCATTGTCGGATTCGTTGCCCTTGCGGTGAGCCACTTGCTTGGCCTGTGGCTTGAAGTGGCCGCCCTGTTCCTGTATGTGTATGAGCAGCAGCTTTACGAGGCCATGCTAAACCATGACCTGGATATCCTCGACGGCCTCATTGCGTCCGAAGTGCAGGGCGAAACGGTGAAGCACTTCCAGCAGGCCCAGCCGGAGGATAAAGTCCGCTCCATTGACGACACCGCAGGTATCCCGACCGGCGTTGCGCCGGACATTGAACGGCTGGTGGCCCAGCGTCAGGCGGAATTCAATGCCGCTTACGCGGCATCCAAAGCCCCGGACAACTTGGCGACGGACACGCCGCCGCCCGCCGCGCCATTCACACCGGCAAGTCCGGGGACGCCGCCACTTGATGCACCGCCATCGCCGCAACCGTCAAAAGGGCCGGATAATCTGGCCTCAGATGAACCGCCGACAGGTCCGGCGAATCCTGCGTAGTTTGGCGGGGACTTTGACAGTCGCCCGATTTTACGGTATTATCCCCCACATGCAGACAACGATTCAGCTTGATGATGCCCTGCTTGCGCAAGCCACCGAACTGGCCCGCGAGAAAGGCTACGACCTGTCGCATCTCATTGAGGAGACGCTACGCGATAAGATTGCACCCATGTTGCCCGTTGCACCGCGGCCTTTCCGTCACCTGACCACATTCACTGGCGACGGTGTCCACCCCGGCGTGGATTTGAATAATTCCGCTGCTTTGCTTACCCTGATGGAACAGGGTGAATGATTCTTCCCGACGTTAACATCCTCGTCTGCGCGTATCGCGGGGATGCCGTGGATCACCTCCTTTACAAGCAATGACTTGAAGGCATTATCCGAAGCGGCCAGCCCTACGGTATCAGCGACCATGTGTTGAGCGGTTTCCTGCGCATCGCCACGAATCGGCGCATTTTCCCAACGCCGCAACGCCGAGCCCGATCCTTTCCGTGCTTGAGTTTGTGCGCGAGCTTCGCGAGCAGCCCAACTGCCGCATCATTGCGCCCGGTTCCCGCCACTGGCAAATCTTCACCGATTTGTGCAAATCGCAATCGGCCACCGGCAATCTGATTCCCGACATCTGGTTTGCCGCACTGGCCATCGAATCCGGCTGCGAATGGATCACCACCGACGGCGATTATGAAAAAATCCCCGGCTTGCGCTGGCGGCACCCTGTCACCGGCAAAGCCTCCAAGTAGTCGTAGGCAGCGTGTTTTTGTCCATATGGCACCTTTCGCCTGATTGCCCCGACGGCTTGCCATCGGTGGCAAGAGGGGTGTTTTTTGGCCGGAAATGTTTGCAGGGTGTCAGCATGAATCACCCCTTGGGTGTTTGTCATGCGCACCAACGCGGACGTTCTGATGGGCACCGTGAAGTCCCCGCCAGTCCCCGCAATCAAAAAATCGGTTCCCCCCGAGGTCTCCCCCAATTTTCCGCTTTGCGTGGGCTGCGTTCCGCCCTGGCATCAAGGGACTTCCAGTTTTGTGCCATCAGGCCGCGAGTGGCGCAGCCTGCAAACTCAAAAAGGAGATTCACCATGACTGACACGCAAACCACTTCCAAAACGCCCAGCCATATTGCCTGCCACGTCAAGGACGGCAATACCGGCAAAGGCTACTGGACTCGCATCGGTGCCGCTTGGGCACACGCTGACGGCAACGGCTTCAATATCCAGACGGACCTGTTGCCCCCGGACGGGCGCATCACGATCCGCACCACTTCCGAAAAGCCTGAATAACCCCTCAACCGGGCGGGTGTCACAGCCCCCCCACCATCCAAAGGAGATTTGCTATGACCGACATTATTTACGCCTACACCCGCAAACAAGCCATTGAGGACGGCGAACAGGTGGACGTTTCCACCACTGCCGCAGAGGCGGGCATCCGCTTCCCGGTGTTTCTAACCCGCCGAGTCTTTGACGAATACGTCACCGTTCCCGAAAACGTCAGTTTTCAGGACGAAGCTGGGCGGCTCTGGGACCTCGTCTGGATGCTGCGCTCCGCCATCAAAAGCGGCCGCAGCGACGGCGACCGCATCGCGTATTCGCTTTATGTCCGCAACGACAACCGCCGCCCCCGGCTTGTGCAACTGGTTGCTGCCTGTGGCGCACTCGACATGGACGCCCCGGAACCGGCCATCACCGTTATGATGCCGGGCGAGGATTGAAGCTGGAACAACAAACGCTTCACTCGCAGTCACGACGGTGGGTGGTGCGTCCCGATTGCTCGGTTGCGAAGCTTTGTCAACTTTGCTACCCTCAATTCATGTCAAACGCGGTCATAACAGAATCAGCAGCCCGTAGGCGGCAAGGGGAACTTGGACAGTTCCTCACGCCTGCGCCTGTGGCTGATTTTATGGCTTCGTTGTTTGAACCGCTTCCCAATGCGGTTCGACTGTTGGATGCCGGAGCAGGTGCGGGCGCACTCACGGCAGCTCTTATTTCACGCTTGTGTGAAAAAAAGAACGACGTTCGCAGCATCGAAGCAACCCTTTACGAGCTTGACCCACTCATTCAGGATGCCCTTTTGGAAAGAATGCAGGATTGCCAGCACCTTTGCTCTGAGGTGGGCATTCGATTCAGCTTTAGCATCCATGCGACCGACTTCATCCAGGAAATGTCGGCACGCCTTGACGATAATTTATTCGCCACAAAGCCCCCCATTTTCGATGCCGCCATAGTGAATCCGCCTTACCGCAAAATCGGCATGGCGTCTGCAGAAAGGCGCAGCCTGCGCCACATTGGGGTTGAAACGAGCAATCTTTACGCCGGATTCATTGCACTTATTCAACGTTTGCTCACCCCAGGCGGGCAGCTTGTGGGCATCACCCCAAGAAGCTTTTGCAACGGCCCTTATTTCCGCTCCTTCCGCGAAGATTTTCTCGCCAACTTGGAGGTTCACCGGTTGCATGTTTTTGAATCACGCGGAGCAGCATTTCGCGATGATAGCGTGTTGCAGGAGAACATTATTTTTCACGCCATCAAGGGCCGCAAGCAGCCCCGCGAGTTGGTGATTTCAAGCAGCAGCGGTGAGCATGGCGACATTGTCACCGAGAAGGCGGTGCCCTTTGCCGAAGTCGTTCACAAGCATGACGCAGAAAAGTTTATTCATATCCCCTCGGCATCGTGCCATGCGGTCGCTAAAAAAGCGATGGACGGCCTCCACACAAGTCTTGCGTCTCTTGGCCTGACCGTGTCAACCGGGCCGGTTGTTGATTTCCGGCTGAAAGACGCTATTCGGTCGCAGCCGGAAAAGGGGACAGTGCCACTACTGTATCCCTGCCATTTCAACGGCGGCACCGTTCATTGGCCGAAACCGGATGCCCGCAAACCCAACGCCATTCTGGACAACGAGGAAACTCGTCGCTGGCTCGTTAGGTCCGGCATCTATCTGCTGACCAAACGATTCACGTCCAAAGAGGAACGTCGCCGCCTGGTCGCCTGCTTATTCGACCCGAAAGACCTGGATGCACGATGGCTCGGTTTTGAAAATCACCTTAACTATTTCCATGAAAACGGGCATGGGCTTGAAAGAAATCTCGCCGTCGGCCTTTTCGCATTCCTGAATTCCACAATTGTTGACCAGTATTTCAGACGTTTCAGCGGCCACACGCAAGTAAACGCCACCGATCTTCGCAAATTGGTTTATCCCGACCGCCAAACCCTGCAGGCGATGGGAAAAGAGATTCAGGAACTTGACCAACCGCAGGCCGCCATTGACGAACTAGTCGCGAAATATCTTCATGCCCACTAATAATCAAAACCGTCTGGAAGAATCCAAAAAGCAGAAGCTAGCCGAGACGGTTGCAATCCTGACCGCCTTGCAGTTTGACCCGAGGCAAAAGAATGAAACAGCCGCCTACAGCTTGCTTGCCTTGCTTGACCTGCACCCGGAGATTTCTTGGGCCGAGGCCCAAGCGCCACTTCGCGGCATCACGCCGGTCATTGATTTCATCGCCGAAGCTTATGGGGTTCGCTACGCACCCAACACCCGCGAAACGATTCGTGACGACGCAGTGAAGTTTTTCGTCGAGGCTGGGTTGCTGCTTCGCAACCCCGACGATCCGAATCGCCCAACCAACAGCGGAAAGACGGTCTATCAAATTGAGCCGTCAGCACTCGCATTACTCCGAACATTTGGAACTAAGGGATGGACGCCTGCGCTGGGAAAATATCTCGCCAGCCGCGAAAGCCTGAAGCACGAAATAGCTCGAAAGCGAGACTTGGCACGCGTGCCGGTAACTCTTCCCGATGGTTCAAAAGTAGCACTTTCGCCAGGAGGCCAGAATCCTCTCATTAAAGCAATCATTGAACAATTCTGCCCCGCATTCGCTCCTGGTGGTGTTGTCATCTATATCGGCGATACGGAAAATAAATTTGTTCATCTTGAGGTTGAAGGCCTCAAATCCCTCGGCGTCGCGTTGGACTCAGCCGCAAAAATACCCGATGTCATTGTTCACTATACCGCAAAGAATTGGTTATTATTGATTGAAGCAGTCACCAGTGCTGGACCGGTGGACGGCAAGCGTCGCAAGGAACTCAAAGGTTTGTTTGCAGGCTGCAAAGCGGGCTTGGTTTTTGTCACTGCGTTTGAAACTCGCCGCACCATGCAATCTTTTGTATCTAATATCGCCTGGGAATCTGAAGTATGGATTGCAGAAGACCCCGACCACATGATTCATTTCAACGGCGAGCGGTTTTTGGGACCATACCCTGACGTGTTACCAAAATGAAATTGCCTTTCGGACGCTGCCACTGCGAAAACCTTATCGTAAGTAGGGCGACCGTGATTTAACCATCACGTGTGCACAACGGTAACGAATTTGCTTTTAGCAGCTTACTGGGCGGGAGTTATGACCCAAGCTAAAACGGCGGGAGACAAAACAGGAAGTTCAATTTCAAGAGGAACGAAAATTGAACGGTTGTTCTTTACATGGCCAAGCGGTTGAAAAAGTGTGGCTCCGCGTTCCAATACAAGAGATTCTAGGATCGCCCCATAGGGCGACAAATTAAGAGTCTTTGCCCCACGTCCGGCAGCGCTCCCAGCATCTAGAGACCTCCATACATCGGAGATGTCCAGTCGTAGCGTTCGCGCGAGGTCGATGACATTCTGAGCCAACCCTAAGATGTTGTTCGGCAGAATGCCAGGTTCGTGCCATCGCGATTTAATGTCAGTGATGGCTTCGTTCACAATGCGAGTCTGCTTATCGCCCCTGTCCAGGAGCACGGAATCCGTGAGCCGTTTGGCCTGAGTAATGCTCAACTCGGCATTTTCCAACATAGCTTTAACTTGAAAAGCGACACGACTTGTTCCCCAACTGATTTCGTCTGCTTTATAAATGAGATCGTGTGTCGCGATTCCCCACGCATGCTGAAGGAATGTTTTGATTTGTACCTCGAAAAGCAAGTCCCGACAAATCGTTGGAGGAAGTGCATCATCATCCTTCCAACAAACATACAACCGAAGGTCATCGAACGCGAAACTGTGAGACAACAAGCTGGTGATTTTTGGGTCGGCGGGACGGCGATACTCTTCTCGAAATAATTCTGTGATCAAAGCTGCTGCGTCAAATATTTTGGAGTGGTTCTCCACAACAATTGTGCAGCCAAACATATCCTCCGGGCGTCCGGGATGCGTCTCACGCCCAGTTTCGAGTTTAAGAGCGTAACTCTCCAATTCTTTAACTCGGCTTTCATAATGCCAGCGTGATGACCTTTTACCCGTGAGCTTCGCGTCAACGAGACCCTTGAGTTCGACATATTTCGGGCGTATCTCGTCGTAGCGATTACGAACAGACAACGGGATCTTCATGTAACATGCATTGCCTGCAAGAGAGCTTGCAGGCGGGCTGCGCGCGGAGTCAGATCGGTGTGTGCTCCTTGAAGCGCTCTGACATAGTTGGTGGCTGGCTCAAGCCATGATTGCTGATCCTGCAAGTTGAGTTGAGTTGTATCTTGGTCGCGGATTCTAGCGGCGAGCCCAACAAAAGAAGCGTAATGCTTTGCGAGGTCACTAGCGGCTCCGATTAGATTCCGGTGCAGGGTGACCAGGGACCAGAGGGTGTAAAACGCGCCGACTGTGGCGGCTGTCGCCTTGACGCAATTGTTCACCTCATTCATTTCGCTCAGGAATGATTTAGTATCGGTAAGCCGGGTCGTGAACGACTCGGTATCAAGTTCGGCACCTTCATCATCAGGGTCATCATATTTGGCGTAGGCTTCGTCTAAGTGTTGCTGGTCAAACCCGGCTTGTTGGTTCTCGATTAGGACTAGCAGAAGCTCAGAAATAAACTGTGCATCCTTCATCCGCTTTGCCCTAGCGTTTGTCACGATACCCAGCGTTCGCCAAAGCGGGGACTGGCATTCATCTTCCACAGTCTTAATAAACCATCCATCGAACCGCGCATGGCGAAGTTCCTGAGGTTCAAGCTTTCTTGAATTTCTATTCAGACGGTCAAATGCGTCATTGACGGCACTGGTCTCATCGGTTTCAAAATCCAGAAGTTCTACGGGAAGGACATAGTTCCAAAAGCGTTTGCGCTCAGCCTCTCCCAAGTCCTGCCACTTTTTTCCCGCGATGCTCGACTCATCGAAATCCGATGGCATGGAGAGTTGATTCTGGGAGAACATAAGAATTGTCTCCAGTCGTTGCTTTCCGTCAACAACGTCATATATTGCGCGGCCATCGACGGACATGCGCTTGTGGAGAAAAATGGCGGGGCATGGGTAGCCTTTGAAAATGGTGTCGAGAAAAAAGCGCCGATCCTTATTAGTCCAAACTGATCGTCGCTGATAACTTGGCGTCAATTGAAGCTGACTGTTTCTGGATTGATCCAGAAACCAAGTGATATCTTGAATTGTTACGCGTCTTCGCATGGTTTGGAACATTAATAGCGTTTTGAGCCAAGCGCAAGCTCAACGAATGATGCATATTCTCGATGGCTACCACCTTTAATTGAAGCTGCTATCAGTTCGCGATGTTCATTCTAGGAGCCACCCACCCCGCGACCCGGTTTGAGCCTTCGGCGACTCTGCGAGGCCAGAGGGTTTTGGTTGGTGTTTTTGACATGGCGCGTTTTGTTTTTAGCGGACGCCTTCTCAGGTCTCACCGTATGCCGCTTGCTGCTACGCCATCTTTTTCAAACTTCTGATTCCCGCTCTCGCGGGGCGTTTTATTTCCTGCGACGAAGAGCATGGGGACACGCCAGCGACCGGGGCTACCGCAGCCGCCGCCCTGATAGTCATGCACAACCACCCCAGCGGGGAAAGCGCACCGTCAGACGCAGATATTAAGGTGACACGGGATTTAATCCGCGCCGGGCAGCTTTTGAAAATCGAAGTGCTTGACCATGTCATTATCGGCAACGGCAACCGCACCAGCTTGCGCGAGCAGGGTTTCTTTTACTCATGAACTGTCAGCAACTGTCAGTGAAAGTGCAAGTAACCGGGGTGAAAAGTTCACCAAAATACTGGCAGGTTTTAGCGAATAAACCTTGATTTTACAGGGGTTTTTGATAAATTACAGCTATTCTGATTCATGCAACAGACCGTGCTTATCGGTGAAGAAAATGATTACTTGAGTTTTCTTTATGTGACCATTCAGGCGGATAATGTATTTGATGGACCGGCCGGCCTTTCATCAGCCGCACAGCCAGCCGTGATGTCCGATCTCCAGAAATGGATGCAGGAGCAAAGCGAACCAAAAAAGGCCGAACCCAACCCGGGCCAGGAAGAGGCCGTCCAATACATGCCCAAGATCCGGTGAACGTGGGGGGGGCCGGACGCTGGGGACGCGCCTTCCTTGCAAAATTCACCCACCACCCCGCCCCCGTTACCTAGTAACGAAAAACGGCTCATTTTGACATTCTCCCTTGACACACTCTAAACCACTCAATTCCAACGCGTTACCAATCTTGTCAACCCAAATCTGCACCCCACCCCGTTACTAGGTAACGAGAATTACCGAAGAATTTTTATTTTCCGCCCCCATCCCGCCGTTGCCCCCCTGCCCCTGTCGGCCGCACCAGCCGGCACGAAAAACCCCGCCCACCAGCCGGTGGGCGGGGTTTGAAGAGTCCTTGCGGCCTACTTTCCGAGCAGCGCCAGCGCGGCTTCCGCCATCTTCGGCGCGGTGAGCCCGTGCTGCACATACAACTCCTCGGCCAGGTAGGCGGACTGGCCGAATTCGCCGTGGATGCCGAGCGTTTTGAGGGTGTGGGCAATCCCGGCATTGGAGAGCGCGTGCGACACCTGCGCCCCCATCCCGCCGATGAACTGGTGGTCTTCGATGGTCACCACCCGGCCGCCGCAGTTTTTGACCGCTTCGCCAATCGTCCCCAGGTCCACCTGGTTCACAAAGGGGTTGCTGATGACCGTGGCTTTGACGCCCTGGGCGGCCAGAAGTTTCCCGGCTTCAATCGCTTTGTTCACCAGCACCCCGCAGCCGATGAGCACCACGTCGTTGCCCGTGGAGAGAACTTGCGCCTTGCCCCAGGGATATTGGGCGCCTGCTATCCACGTCAGCGGATAGTTTTCGCGGCCCACAAAGAAGAGGTAGCTGTGGCCGTCCTCGCCGGCCGCCCGGTCGGCGGCGAACTGATGGATGGCCTGCAGCATCAGGGACTCGGCTTCGTCAGAGCAACTCGGCGCGATGACCAGGGTGTGGGGAATCGCACTGGTGGCGGCAAAGTAGGTCGTGGCCTGATGGCTCGCGCCATCCGCCGCGTCCTGAAAGCCGACATGCGAAAAAATCGCAATGACCGGCGCCTGCGAAAGGGCGGACATGGTGAGGGGGAGGTTGCCCTTGGTCACCCCAAACTGGCCGAACGTGTCCACAATCGGGATGAATCCCGCTTTGGACAGGCCGGCGGCGGTGCTGATCATGTTCGCTTCCGCAATGCCCACCTCGATCCAGCGGTCCGGAAAACTCTTGTGAAACAGGCTGATGCCGGTGGATCCCTGAACGTCGGCGGAGACTGAAAAGACCGGCAGACCTTCGATGGCCGCGCGGACGGCGGCCTTGGCCAGACCGGTTTGGACCTTCTCCTTTTTCACGGCCGGCGGGGGATTTGCCGGGGCGCTGGCAGCCTTGGCTTTCTTGGCGGCCTCCTTGATTTCCCATTCGGTGCGGAACGCCCGGGCCCAGGTCGAAAACTCGGCGGGGGCTTGTCCGCCCCAGATTTCTTCCACGAACTCAATAATCTTCTCACCGTTGGCGAGCGGGAAACCGTGGCCGCCGGAGGCGCTCTCCATGGTGGCTTTCACGCCAAAGCCTTTGATGGTTTTCGCGATGATGGCGACGGGCCTGGTGGCGTCGGCCCTGGCCAGGGCAAGGGCCTTTTCCAGCGCGAGAAAGACCTCCTGAAGATCATTGCCGTTGGCAACCGGGATGACGTTCCAGCCCAGCACCGCCAGGCTGGCCAGGGAGGGCTCCATGCTGAAGGCGTCTACCGAGATGCGTCCGGAAAGCTTGGTGTTGTTGTCGGAGATGATCAGCACGAAGGGATTCAACCGGCCCTTGGCCGCGAGGCCGGGAATCGCCGAGAAGGCTTCCTTGGCTTCGCCTTCCATGCTCGCGCCGTCACTGACCGTGCAAATCGTGACGCGGTCGTTTCCGGTGAGCCGGTCGCCGATGGCCAGACCCTGCGCCTGCGGCAGCGAACTGCCGAGCGGACCGTTGCTGAGCAGCACGCCTTCGGGATTCAAATGTGATTCACCATGACCGGTCAGCTTGCTGTGAATACTGCGGAAGCCTTTGAGCGTTTCATCGGTCATCCCGTCAAAGCCATACAGCGAACGCACCGCGTAGACGCCGTTTTCACAGTGCCCCGCGTCGTTGGCGAAATGGTAGGCCTCATGCCATTCGCGGCCCCGCGTGGCGAACATCACGCCGTGAATGGCGGACATGATTTCCGCGAAGGCCGCCGGCCCGCCCCAGTGCGAGGCCGCCCCGCCGATGACCGCGTGCAGGTCCATCAGCGCCACCAGCGCGCGGCTGGCGCGCGGGTCCGCCAGCGTGACCTCCGCGCCGGCGGCATTCCTGACCGTCACCGAATATTTCGGCGCGGTCCGGGGCGTGGGTGCGAGTTTGGATTGGAGCTTGAGCGGTGCCAGCGGGGGGGCGGCGACGGCTTTGACGACAGAAGTATCAGCGGCCATAAATAATGTGTGCGTTGGTTTAAATGAGCGGACATTTTAAAATAGCACGGTCCAAATGAAAGATTTTTGTTCTGAGAATCACGCACTCCGCCAAACGGCCGCCCGGCGGTTCAGCGTTCCACCAACAACCCAGTGCGGGTTTGACAGGCGGATGGACGGGGTTAGCATGGACTGATGAAAAACGAAACCGTCACGCGCTTCAGCATTTCCCTGGCGCCGTCGTTGTTGAAACAGCTCGATCAGATGTCGGCGGAGAAAGGGTATGTCAACCGTTCGCTGGCGGTGGCGGACATGATTCGCAACCAACTCGTGGAGCACCAGCAGAAGACCGGTACGGAGGACATCGCCGGCACGATCACGCTGGTCTATGATCACCACAAACCCCACTTGCAGGCGACGCTGACCGGCATTCAGCATGACCACCACGACGTGATTTTATCCACCGTGCATGTCCACCTGGATCATCACAACTGCCTGGAAGTGCTGCTGGTGCGGGGCCGGGCCGATGTCATCCGCAGGATCGCGGATGAATTGATCACGGCCAAAGGCGTGAAACACGGCAAACTGACGGTCACCACCACGGGCCGGGAGTTTGCCGCATAGCCGGCGGCAAAATGGGCGGCCGTCGCCTCCGGGGGTCCGGCGTTTATTGCGCGGTGATTTTCAGCGCATGCGTCACGGGCACAAAAGCCGCCTGGACGGCGGCCACCAGGGCATCGTGTTGCTTTTCCGCCGCGCCCGCCACCTCATCGGTGTGGGCGGTGATTTGCGCCATGGATGGGTGGGACGCGCCGGTTTGGCGGAATAATTTCTTCACCTCGCCAGTCTCAAAGGCCTGCTTGGCGGCAACGGCCGCGTCCACTTTGGCAAAGGCTTCACTGAACGGGTTGGCGGGGAATTCCGCCGCCAGATTGATGCCCTTGGCCAACTGATCCGCCGGGAAGGATTTGCTCTCCCCGCCCCAAGCGACTTGGCATTGGGCGGCCGTGGCGTTTTTCACCACGAGAGTCAGCCGGTTCAGTTCCTGATTAAAGGGAACGAGGGTCATGCCCGAGCTGATGCTGTTGTCCGAATCAAGGCCATCGCGACCGCAGACCGGGTAGGTTTTGGCCGCCCGGCCCTCCGGCTCACAAGGACAGAACGGATAAAGATGGCTTTCAATTGTGTACTCCCCGCTCCCGGTCGAAACCACTTGATGACCTTTGGAGACTTTGATCTTGTTCCGCTTCAAATCCACCGTGAAGGTTCCCAGGTCGCCGTTCAAACCCAGAGCCTTCAGATAGGCATAGGCCATGATCAAATGTCCCGCCCAATGAGGATGCACGCCGTCATTGCCGGGGATGGCATAAGCGGGGCCATAGCGTTGTTGCCCGGCATATCCGCCGGTGAGCATCGGCCAAAAAACATCGGCAAATCCCACATGCTCATTTCCGGCAATCATGACATCCAGGTTGCGCAGCCGGCACAAACTCACGTTCAAATCCTCCACGGTGCCGCTGGCCGTCTTCACCCACCCGGGTGTTTTGCTGACGTCACCGGGCGAACCGAGAATCACCCGAATGTGGTGGGTTTTGAAGGTTTCGACCATTTTCAGCGAATTGGTCTGATAAGTCTGGCCGATGCGGTCTTCATAGGGGCGGTACTCAAAGTCGTTCATGCCATAACAGGTCGTGGCGATGGTCGGCTGGAAGCGCAGACAATCATTGGTCATGCGTGCCAAAAACCCCGGCACGGTTTCCCCGCTCCAGCCGTACTGCCGCACCGAGACTTTCAGTTGCGGAACGCACATCGTGAGGTAATCCTCAATGAGGCGGGAATACATCTTCTGCTCGGTGATGGAGTCCCCGCAGATCGCCAGGCGGTCGCCCGTCTTCAGCCACAATTTCGCGGCGGCGGGCGCCTTGAGGGGCTGAAATTTTTCAAAATAGGCGGCGTCTGGCTTGGTCTCCAGCGCCGGGGCGGCAATCAGGGTCCACTGAGTGAGGCTCAACAGAACGAGGAGTATTGCCCGCATAAAATGAATTTACGGTCTAATCCGGATAACCGGCGGGGTGTTTCAGATGCCACGCCCAGGCGGTCGCGACGATGTCGTCCAGTTTCGGATACCGCGGTTTCCAGCCAAGTTCGCCAATCGCCTTGGTGGCGGAGGCGACCAGCCGGGGGGGATCTCCGGGCCGACGGGGTTTCTCCACGGTCGGGATTTTTTTGCCGGTGACTTTTTCGCAGGTCTCGATCACCTGGCGCACGGAATAGCCGTCGCCGTTCCCGAGATTGTAGAATCCGGTTTTGCCGGGCTGCAAGCCGAGCATGTGGGCCTGGGCGAGGTCGCGGATGTGAATGTAATCGCGGATGCAGGTGCCGTCCGGCGTGGGATAATCGGTGCCGAAAATGTCGCAGTGCGTTTTCTGGCCGAGGGCGACCTGGAGGACGTTCGGGATGATGTGGCTCTCAATCCGGTGGTGTTCGCCGAATTTTTCGCTCGCCCCGGCGGCGTTGAAATAACGGAAGGCGATGAAGTCCAGCTTGTAAACCTGACGGTACCAGAGGAGGACTTTTTCAAACATGAGCTTGGCCTCGCCATAAGGGTTGATGGGGCGCTGGGGCAAATCCTCCGTCATGGGGATGCGGTCCGGTGGGCCGTAGGTGGCGCAGGTGGAGCTGAAAACAAATTTTTTAACGCCGCATTCCACGGCGGCATCGGCGAACTTGAGGGCGTTGACGAGGTTGTTGTGGAAATACTTCTTCGGGTTGGTCATGGATTCGCCCACCAGCGCGCTGGCGGCGAAGTGCATGATGGCGTCGGGCTGGAAGTTCTTGACGGCGTTCAGCACGTCGCCCTCCTCCTCCGGACGTCCGAAAACGAAGGCGGCCCGGGAATCCACCGCCGAGCGGTGGCCTTCCGTGAGATTGTCATAAACGGTGACGGCATGGCCCGCATTCAGGAGCTCTTCCGTGCAAATGGAGCCAATGTATCCCGCACCGCCGGTCACAAATACTTTCATGACAACACTATGAGGGGAAGGAGGCGGGGTGAAAAGTTCAAAAATTCACGGCCGGGTGCAAAAACCGGCCTTGGGTTTTTTATTTTCCGCCAATCCCGTTACCTAGTAACGCGGTTTTTCACCCGCCGCGCCAACCGGAATCGTCAACCCCTTGATTCCATTGGTGTTTTTAGATGTTTTTGTCAAGTAATATTATTTTTTGCGGTTGCTCATTTTCCGTTACTAGGTAACGAGTGTTTTTCCCCAACGGCGGCATGATAAAATCATAAAAACACATGAACACCACCCGAACCCGAAAAATCGTGGTCTGGCTCAACCGCCCCGCCAGCCTGCACAGCCTCCTTAAGCACGAATTGGGCGGCCACCCCGGCCGAACCGAACCTGTCCGTCTTGGATTTCCTCCTCGCCGGCTGCCTCCGCAGTCCAGGATAAGCCGGAGTCCAACACCGCAGGAAACGGAAAGAACCGGAAAAGAACAATTAAACACAATTAAAAAATCCAACCCGCCGTTCCGCCCCGGCGGCTTGCGCTTTACACTCTTTTCCCGGGAGCGTAGATTCTGACGACCTCCAAAATCGGATCGGGCCGGTTTTTGCCCGACGGCAGAAACCCGGAGGGAGACGGCAGCCATGGCGTGAGATCACCAAGCAAATTCAACCGACGGCGACGGATGGGCGTTGGAACCTTTCAACTCGCCCTGCTGGCGTGGTTTTTTCTGATCCCGGCGGCCTTTGGGCGAGGCCCCGGCCCTCAATACCTGATTGACGTTTGGACGGCGGACAACGGACTGCCGGACAGCTCCGTCACCGCCATCACGCAGACCCCCGACGGTTATCTCTGGGTCGGAACGTTCAACGGACTGGTGCGCTTTGACGGCTCCCGGTTTGTCACGTTCGATCCGGCGAATGTTCCGGCCCTGGCCCATGCCCGGGTGCGCAAACTTTCGGTGGATGACCAGGGCACCCTGTTCATCAACACTTATGACGGTTCCCTGACCTCGTACCGGCGGGGGGTGTTCACGCGTGAATGGACGGGCCATGATGAAAAGGATCCGGATGTCAGTTTGATTTCATCGGGCTCCAATGAAGTCACGTTTCTGCTGCACCGCGGATCGTTCCGCCGCCGGGCGCAAAATGTCGTGGCCGGCACCAATTGGGAGGACGTCGCGGTTTCCAGCCGGGTGGTTGCACCGCTGTGTCTGGCGGATGGCAGCGGGACGATTTGGTATCGCGGTCTGGACCGGTCCTTATGGCGGCTGACCGGCAGTCAGTTCGCGTTGTTGCCCCCGGACGCCGGACTGGCGGGCCGCCAGATCAGTTGTCTGACCACGGATGCGACCGGACGTTTATGGGCGGGCACGGATCAGGGGATCGCGCGCTGGTCAGGCACGCGGTTTGAGACCGTCACGCCCACCAACGGCGAACCGGTGCAGGACGTCAGCGTCCTGTCCATCAATGAGGACGGTTCTTATTGGGCGGTGGTCAATGGCGGTGTGTGGCGGGCCCGGGACCGCCGCTGGCTGCTGGAGGCGACGGCCCTGCGCAATGTGCTGACCGGCAGCCTGACCCAGATGGGCGCGCAACCGGACCACCAGGGCGGGGCGTGGTTCCACGAATATCAACGCGGTTTGTTCCATGTGGATGACCGGGGACAGGTGCGGCATTTCGATGCCGACCTGGGGTTCCCGGGCGACCGGATCAATTGTTTTTTTGAGGATCATGAGGGCAATTGGTGGGCGGGTCTGGATGCCGGCGGCCTGGTCCGGATCCGGGAGCGGCGGTTTCAAACGGTGGCGGAGGGGCAGGAATTGTCATTCAAACCGGCCAAGTCGGTGTGTGAGGACGCCCAAGGGACGGTCTGGATTGGAACGCTGGGGAACGGTTTGGAATCATTGTCAAGCGAAGGGACGCTCAACACGCTGCCGATCCCCGGGGACCAGAGCGCGGCGTTTGTCTTCAGCGTTTATCCGGATGCGGCGGGGCGGTTGTGGGTGAGCGCGGGGCTGGAGGATTTGTTTGTGCTGACTGCGGGTGGAATCGAACGCGTCTCTCCGGTGGTGCATGGGGTGAAAACCATTTTGGCGGATCATGCCGGTGACGTCTGGGTGGGAACCAAGAATGGTTTGTTTGTCTCCAATCCCGATGCGCCCATGGATTTCAACCTGATCGAGGGGGTCGGACGGGTGGATGTGCGGGCGCTGGCGGAAGACCGGCGGGGCGTGCTGTGGGCGGGGTCGGAGGACGGCACATTGTTTCTGATCACCAACGGGGTGGTCACGCCCTTTCAGCCGACGGATGCCCCGGCCTCGTCGCAAGCCATTTGGTCGCTGTTGCCCGATGAGGATGGGAGCGTTTGGGCGGGAACATCGCGGGGCGGGCTGCTGCGGTTCCAAAACGGACGGTTCACCCGTTTCGGGAAGCGCGAGGGGCTGCCGGACAACGTTATTTCCCAGATCCTTGATGATGGCAAGGGAAACCTGTGGCTGGGATCCTATCAGGGAATCTTCCATGTGGCCAAGGCGGCGCTGAGAGAGGCCGGCACCAATTTGATCCCTTGCACCGTCTATGGCCATTCCGACGGTTTGCCCTCCCTAGAGTGTTCCGGCGGTTACCAACCGGCGGCCTGGCGGGGACAGGACGGGCGTTTGTGGTTCACCACGCTCAAGGGGGTGGTTTCCGTCCAACCCGCCGATTTGCACACCAACCTCCTGCCGCCGCCCGTGGTCATCGAAGACGTGTTGTTGGACGGTCACAGCCTGCTGTCCTCCACGTCAACGCAGATTCATCCCGAAAACGCGGCCGGCGGCATTGATCCCGCGCAGCCATGGGTGATCCCACCCGGCAAACATCAGTTCGTCTTCCAATACACAGGCATCAGCCTGGTGTCCTCGGAACGCGTCAAATTTCGTTACCAGCTTGAAAACGAGGATGCCGGCTGGATTGAGGCCGGCAACCGGCGGTCGGCCCAGTACAGTTATCTGCCCCCCGGGGCCTACCGGTTTCATGTCATCGCCTGCAACAGCGATGGAATCTGGAATCTGACCGGGGACGCGGTGAAGCTGAAAGTGCTGCCGCATTTTTACGAGTTGGGGTGGTTCCGGCTGCTGTCGGGAATCTTCATCATCGGAGTGGTCTCGGGCATCCTCCGGCACCTGGCGATGCTGCGCCTGGGCCGGAAAATGGAGCAGTTGGAACGGCAGCATCTGCTGGAGCGCGAACGCACCCGCATTGCCAAGGACATACACGATGATCTGGGCGCCAGTCTGACGCTCATTGCCGTGCTGGGGGATCTGGCCCGGAAGGAAAAAACCGGCGACCGGATTGAGAAAATGTCGGGCATGGCGCGCCAGGCGGTGAAGTCGTTGGACGAAATAGTTTGGGCGGTGAATCCGCGCAACGACACACTGGCCCATCTGATTGATTACACCGGACAATTTGCCACGGATTATCTGCGGGACGCGGGCATCCGCTGCCTGCTGGATGTGCCGGAACAAACGCCCGCGCGCGAAGTGCCCGCCAATATGAGGCACAACCTTTTTCTGACCGTCAAGGAAGCGCTGCAAAACATCGTGAAACACGCCCGTGCCACCGAGGTCTGGCTGCGGGTTTGCGCCACGGATCAAAGCCTGAAGATCGTGGTGGAGGACAATGGCTGCGGTTTTGAGAATCCACCGGAAAACGCGCTGGCAGACGGGCTGCGCAACATGCGCCAGCGGTTGGAGGAGATCAAGGCGCATTATCAGATACAAAGCCGCCCGGGGGCGGGCACGGTGATCACCATTGAAGTTTGCTGGCCGTCCGCCTGAAACCAGAAGTCATATCTTTATCCGATGGCCGTCATGAAAATCTGTCCTAAACTTGAAGAAAGCAGTCAGCCGTCAAATGAGCATTAAAATATCCATCGTGGAAGACCAGCCGGACATGCGTCAAAGCCTGGTCGAGTGGCTGGATCATGCCCACGGGCTGCGTTGTGTGGGGTCACACGCCTCGGCGGAGGAGGCGTTGGAACTCATCCCTGCGGAGAATCCAGACGTGGTTTTGATGGATATCAACCTGAACGGCATGAGCGGCATCGAATGCGTGTCCCGGTTGAAGGACAAATCGCCCGCCATCCAGGTGCTGATGCTGACGACCTATGAGGACGGGGACACGATTTTCGACTCCCTGCGGGCCGGGGCCAACGGTTACCTGCTCAAAAACATGCCGCGCGAGGAGTTGGTGCAGGCGGTCGAACAGGTGCATTTGGGCGGATCGCCGATGTCGCTGCAGATTGCCCGCAAGGTGATCAATTATTTTCACCGCGACAGCAAGTCAGCTTCTGAATTGGAACATCTCACGGCGCGGGAACTGGAGATTTTACGATTGCTCGCGAAGGGCTACATGTACAAGGAGATTGCCGACCAACTGACCATCAGCATGAGCACGGTGCGGACGCATGTCAGCGCCATCTACGAGAAACTGCACGTGCAGTCCCGGACGGCGGCGGCGATGAAGCTGATCGGCCGGGAATAGGCAAAAGTCCGCCAAAACCTGCCGGCAAAAAAACAAATCCGGGTCGTTCCCGTTACCCAGTCAGGCCCCCGGGATCACCACCGGGCAAATTGCACACTCCGGGCGCGTTGACTTGCAAAACGATCAGCGGTTTGGCCGGCAGGCGGTGAAAAGGGGCCGGATTTCGGACAAACCGCCGGTGAACGGGCTGGCACAGAAACGGCTAAGACCACGCCAGGATTATGAGGCTGGTCGTTATTTCCAACCGGTTGCCATTCACGGTGACGTTACAGGACAACTCGCCGCAGTTCAAGCCCAGCGCGGGCGGTTTGGCCACCGGCTTGTGGAGTTATCTGGATCGCAAGCCGGCCCACGGCGCGGTGCCACAGGAGCACCTTTGGATGGGCTGGCCCGGCACCGACATTCCGGCCGAGCACGAGGCGGCGGTGCGGGCGCATGCCGAACAGGAATTTAAGGCCAGCCCGGTGTTCGTCCCGGCGGAGAAGATGGACCGGTTTTATCTTGGTTTTTGCAACAAGACGCTCTGGCCGCTGTTTCATTACTTTCCTACTCTGACGCATTACGATGAGCAGTACTGGCAGGAGTACCGGCAGGTGAACCGGATTTTTGCGGAGGCGGCGGTCAAAGTTCTGAAGCCGGACGATTTGCTTTGGGTCCATGATTACCATCTGATGCTGGCGCCCAGAATGGTGCGGGAAAAATTCCCGGAACTGCTGATCGGATTTTTCCCGCACATCCCCTTTCCGTCCTGGGAAATCTTCCGGATGCTGCCGCGTCCCTGGCGCGAGGAAATCATCGAAGGGCTCCTGGGGGCCAGTCTGGTTGGCTTCCACACGCACGATTATGTCCAGTATTTTCTGACCTCGGTGCTGCGCACGGTTGGCCATGAACATCAACTCGGGAGTCTGGCGCTGCGCGACCGCGCGGTGAAGGCGGACACGTTCCCGATGGGGGTGGAGTTTGATCGTTTTGCACAGGCGGCGGCGTCCAAGGAGACCGAACTACAGATGGAAAAGCTGCGGCAGACGTGCCTCGGGCAGAAGGTGATTTTTTCCGTGGACCGGCTGGATTACACCAAGGGACTGATCAACCGGCTGCGGGGGTACGAATTATTCTTGGAGCTTAATCCGCAGTGGCACGGCCGGGTGGTGTTCATCATTTCGGTGGCCCCGTCGCGGATCGGGGTGGACAGCTACCAGACGATGAAGCTGGAACTGGAGCAGACGGTGGGCCGGATCGCCGGGAATTTCGGCAACGTGCATTGGACGCCGTTGATTTACCAGTACCGCAACCTGACCTTTGAGGAAATCGTGCCGCTGTACCGCCTGTGCGACGTGGCGCTCATCACACCGTTGCGCGACGGGATGAACCTGGTGGCGAAGGAATTCGTGGCGTCGCGTCCGGATCAGACCGGGGTGTTGATTCTGAGCGAGATGGCGGGGGCCGCGAAGGAAATGGGCGAGGCGCTGATCGTCAACCCGTTTCACCGTGAGGATTTTGCAAAAATGCTGGAACAGGCGCTGACGATGCCGCGGGAGGAGCAAATCCGGCGGAACCAACTGATGCGGGAACGACTGCGCCGTTACAATGTCGTGCGCTGGGCGGAGGATTTTGTGCAGGCCCTGTGGGCCACGCAGAAGGCGGAGGCGGCCCGGCGGGCGCGAGCGCTGACAGGGGGGGCGCTGGCGACTTTTATCCGGCAGTACCACGCGGCCGCAGAGCGGGCGTTGCTGCTGGATTATGACGGGACGCTGGTGCCATTTGCGACTGAGCCGCGACTGGCCCAGCCGGATCGGGAACTGATCGAGCTGCTCACTGCGTTGGGCTCTGATCCCGCAAATCAAGTGGCCATCGTCAGCGGCCGGCCCCGAAACACGCTGGAGGAATGGTTCGGCGGGCTGCCCATTTCCCTGATTGCCGAACACGGGGTCTGGCTGCGGAAGCAAGACTCGGACTGGCGCCTGTTGAAAAGCATGAGCGGTGACTGGAAGGAAGGGGTGCGTCCCCTGCTTCAGCTTTTCGTGGACCGGCTGCCGGGCGCGTTGCTGGAGGAGAAGGAATTTTCACTGGCATGGCACTACCGGCGCGCCGATCCGGAGCAGGCTTCGCTGCGCGCCAAGGAGCTGCTGGATGATCTGGCGGGTTACACGCGGAACATTGATGTGCAGGTCTTTAATGGCAAGAAGGTGGTGGAAGTGCGAAACTCGGGGATCAACAAAGGCAGCGCCGCGCTGGAATGGCTGGCCGGCCGGACCCCGGAGTTCGTTCTCGGCATCGGGGACGACTGGACAGACGAGGATTTGTTCCGGGCGCTGCCGCCGACCGCCTTCACGGTGCGCGTGGGCGCGGCGGCCACGGCGGCAAATCATTATCTGGCCACGCACACCGCCGTGCGGCGGCTGCTCCGGGAATTAAGCGAAGCTCCTCGTGCAAAAGTCCATGAAGCCATCCCGGTCAAGTAATGGATCGGCCGCGCCCAACGGGGAACGGTTCTGGTATAAAAGCGGGGTGATTTACGAGGTGCATGTCCGGGCGTTTTACGATGCGAACGGGGATGGCACCGGGGATTTTCGCGGGCTCATCGAGAAGCTGGACTACATTCATGACCTCGGGGTGACGGCGATCTGGCTGCTGCCGTTTTATCCGTCACCGCTGAAGGACGACGGCTATGACATCGCCGACTACTGCAACGTGCATCCGATGTACGGCACCCTGGCCGATTTCAAACAGTTTCTGGCCGGGGCGCATGAGCGAGGGCTGCGGGTCATCACGGAACTGGTGTTGAACCACACTTCGGACCAGCATCCCTGGTTCCAGCGCGCGCGCCGGGCGAAACCGGGCAGCCGCCGGCGGAATTTTTATGTCTGGAGCGATGACCCGCACCGGTTCAAGGACGCCCCGGTGCTGTTCAACGGGGTGGAAGTTTCCAATTGGACGCTCGACCCGGTGGCGGGCACGTATTTCTGGCACCGATTTTTTTCGCATCAACCGGATTTGAATTTTGACGAGCCCGCGGTGCGCGCGGCGATTTTAAAGGCGGTGGATTTCTGGCTCGACCTGGGGGTGGATGGGCTGCGGCTGGACGCGGTTCCGTATCTTTATGAGCGCGAGGGCACTCCCTGCGAAAACCTGCCGGAGACCCACGCTTTTCTGAAAACGCTGCGGGCCCATGTGGATGAAAAATACGGAAACCGGATGCTGCTGGCGGAGGCGAACTTGTGGCCGGAGGACGCGGTTTCGTACTTTGGCCGGGGCGCGGGGGATGAGTGTCACATGGCGTTTCACTTTCCACTGATGCCCCGATTGTTCATGGCGCTGCGCATGGAGGACCGGCTGCCCATCGTGGAAATTCTGGAGCAGACGCCGGCGATCCCGGAGACCAGCCAGTGGGCGCTGTTCCTGCGCAATCATGACGAGCTGACGCTGGGCACGGTTTCGGACGAGGAGCGCGACTACATGTACCGGATGTATGCGCGGGTGCATCAGGCGCGCCTGTATCTGGGCATCCGCCGCCGGCTGGCCCCGCTGTTGAACAATGATCGCAAAAGCATTGAACTGCTCAACGCGCTGCTGTTTTCCCTGCCCGGCACGCCGGTGCTGTATTATGGGGATGAAATCGGGCTGGGGGACAACATCTACCTGGGCGACCGGGACGGGGTGCGCACGCCAATGCAATGGAGCGCGGATAAGAATGCGGGTTTTTCCCGGGCGAACCCGCAGAGCCTTTACCTGCCGATCATCCTCGAACCAGCCTACCATTACGAGGCGAACAACGTGGAAGTGCAACTGGACAACCCGCACTCGCTGTTGTGGTGGATGCGCCGGCTGCTGGCGCTGCGCAAGCGCTGGCGCGCGCTGGGGGAAGGGAAGTGCGAATTTCTGCAACCGGGCAACGACAAGATCATCAGCTACATTCTGCGCCACGAACAGGAGGTCATTCTGGTGGTGGCCAATCTTTCCCGCTTCGCCCAACCGGTGGAACTGGAGCTGGCGGCGTTCCGACACCTGACCCCCACCGAACTGTTTGGCCGGATGAAATTCCCGGTGATCACGGAGGCGCCGTATTCCCTGACGCTGGGGCCGCACAATTTTTTCTGGTTTTCGTTGGAAGCCAAACCTTCGTCCCCACCGACGATGGCCGCGCCGACGGGGGCGGAGCCGCCGCCCGAGCTGACCGTCAATGAGGAATGGAGGGAGATCTTCACCGGCTCCGCCCGGTTAAAACTGGAGCTAATCCTGCCCGACCGCCTGAAAGCGCAGCCGTGGTTTTCCGGCGGAGCCAGGACCATCAAGCTGGTCACGATCAAAGAAGCCTTCAGTGTGGCCCTGCCGGAGTCTCAAACGGCGGTGCTGGCCTTTCTTCAGGTCGAATATGTGGAGACCAATCCGGAGTTGTATGTGCTGCCCATGGCTTTTGCACCCGGACAAGGTACGCAGCGATTGCAGTCCGGGGGCATTGCCCGGCTGACGCGGCCGGATGGCAGCCCGTTCGGGATGCTGGGGGACGCCTTTGCCGTCCCGGCGTTTGCCCGGGCGCTGCTCGGACAGGTCCGGAACCGTGGGCGTTTGCGCAACGCGCATGGAGAAATCGAGGCCACCCGCACGACGGCGCTGCGACAGACCATCGAGGGCGAGAATCCGCCCGATCCGGTCGTCCACCAGACCTCCGAGGGCAACGTCACGCTGCTTTTTGGCGATCAAATGGTCGTGAAGTTTTTCCGACGCATCAGTCCCGGGGTGAATCCAGAACTGGAAATTGGAAATCTGCTCACCGGAAAACATTTCCCGAACAGCCCGCCGCTGCTGGGGGCGCTGGAATACCACGGAGCAGACCAGAGTCCCATGACGCTCGCGGTGGCCCGGGCTTTTGTCCCGCACGCCCGGAATGGCTGGGAATTCACGTTGGAGGCCATTGGACGGTATTACGAGGGCGTGGTCGCCGAGGTGGCCCAAGGGCATGGCCCCCCCGCCGACCCCGCTGAAGACTCCGAATTGATCGGAACTTATCTGGAATCGGCACGGCTGCTGGGGGTGAGGACGGCCGAACTCCACCTGGCCCTGGCGTCCGGCCCGCCGGGGGGCGAGTTTTCCATCGAACCCATGACGCTGCAATACCTCCGGGGACTGTTTCAATCCATGCGCTCACTGGCGCTGAAGAACCTGCGCCGGTTGCGGAAACAAATAAAAACCCTGCCGGCGGACCTGGCACCGGTCGCCCAGCGGGTGCTGGAACTGGAACCAGTCATCCTGCGGTACTATCACGAATTGGTGGGACAACGCCTCAGCGCGGGCCGCATCCGTATCCACGGTGACTTTCATCTTGGCCAGGTGCTGTGGACGGGCCGGGATTTCATGTTTCTGGACTTTGAAGGCGACGTGAAGCTGCCCATCAGCGAACGCCGCATCAAACGATCGCCGCTGCGTGATGTGGCGCGCATGCTGCGTTCGTTTCATCACGCCACCTATGCCGGGTTCCATCAGCAGGCGGAATGCGGGGTGATTTCCCGGGAGAACCCGCCGCATTTCGAGCCGTGGGTACGGCATTGGAACCGGGCGGTGAGCCGCGCTTATGTTCAGTCCTACTGCCAGAGTCTGGCCCCCTCGGGGATCCTCCCGGGTGAGGAGGACAAGCTCCACCTGATCCTGGTGGACTATCTGCTCAATCAGGTGCTCGGGGAACTGGGCGAGGAATTGCAGCGCCGCTCCGACCAAGTGCGCGCCCCGTTGCAGGCCATCATCCACCTCACCGATGAGCAGATGCTGCGGCACATCACCGGCACCCATGGCGGAAAACCCGCCGGACCGCCTAAACCATCAACCGGTTAGTGCAGGATGCAACCCATCCCGATCGCATCTTGCGGATTGCAGGCTGAGCCGCCGGCAACGCCCGCCTCCGCCCGCCGAATGTCCCGGTTTCACCGGTCGGACGCGACTGAGGCCATTGGCACGAAGCGAGCTAGGTTAATACACCCTATGCCAAATCACCGATTGAACAGTCTGGCTGGCCAGCTTGGACTAACCATCACAACGGGGAACCAACTATGCTCTACACCCTCGCCTTAATCCTGATCATTGCCTGGCTGCTGGGATTTGTTTCATCCTACACCCTGGGCGGCTTCATCCACATACTGTTGGTCATCGCCCTCATTTTGGTCCTTGTGCGGCTGATTCAGGGCCATAGACTATGAGAAACTGAGAAAAATTGAATTCACTCAGCGTGGTCGGTTTTTAGGGTTGTGAAATTGTAACGGCGGCCTTTCGGCATTCAGGCCACCGCTCAATATTGGACAATGCCAGGATGATCTCAGTCCTAATCGTTAATTCCCCAGCCATACAGGCTGGAATCCCGGGGAACCACATCATTCCACGCGGCAAAGTCATCCCGGTTTTGAGACAGGTGGGGCGGGTTGACCGTGGCTGAGCGCGGTTCAGCGGGCGGTTCAGAGCGCGGTGGTTGTTCGCCTTGGTTGCAGAAGAAGGCCAGGCCGGATGTCTCCGCCAGCTTCCGCAGATAATGAGCCAGGCGCGGCACCTCGTGGTCGGAGCGCGGTTCCCAATTTAACAGCGCCACGATGGCAGCCTCGCGATCCTGCCGCTGGGACAGAACGCCTTCAATCCAGCTTTTTACGTATTCTGGCAACTCCCCGGCACCGTCGGTGGAGATCATAATCATATTGGCCTCGCGGATGCGGGAAGTCGCCTGTTCGCGGACCTCGGGGTGCTTCAACACCTCAAATTTCCACATCGCGGTGTCCAATTTGTCGCACTCTTCCTGCATCTGTCCGGCCAGTCGTTCCAAGACGGAGGTGCCACGCACGGCGGAAACGGGGTCATCATGAAGCAGGACAATTTTAAAATCAGCATCGGGGTTCATAACACTGTTCAGAAAAGGGGGTTCGGAATGTCTAAAATGACGGTTGGCGGCACCGGATGATTTTTCCCCATCCATGGGCTCATCCCGTGCCAACTTGAAAATCACATTGTTTCGCGGTCTCGCCCGCGAAATGCATTGCCCTGTGCAAATCCCGGCCCGGCCACTGCCGGTCTGCCGTCCGGCCCAATGGGCCGTGATTGCTGCGCCCAGTCTGGCGGCTCCGATCTGTCCGCCGCCAAAGCCTGCGGCCTGAGGGCCGCCACCATCCATGCCAGTGTATCCACGCAACATCCATTCGTCCCGGCGTCCCTGCCATTCCGTCCGGCCACTGAGCATCGAACAACCAAGGGTCTTCTGAAGTCAAAAGAGCTTTCCCAAGTTCTATCTTCATGATAACTCGCCAGTTTTAGTAGTCAATATTATTTGGCTTATTATTCAGATAATTTTATTTTGGTGTCGAACCCGGATCACGGCGCCGCCGGTCCGACGGGGCGATTGGATTTTCAGCCTGGACGGACTCCGCTTGCCGGGGCGTGGGATGCACGCGGAACGTCTTCGGCTCCTCCGCGAGATGTTCAAGGACTCTTAAGGCCAGTTCCTCATGGTCGGTGCGGACCGCCAAATCCCGCAGGGAAATGATGCCCACCAAATGTTCATGCCGATCCAAAACCGGCAGCCGGCGAACATGATGCGATTCCATCATGCTGGCGGCCTCCTCCTGCTCCTGATCCGCAAAGCAGTACAGGATCAGCCGGCTCATCACCCGGCGAACCACCGTCTTGTCCGGATCCAGCCCGTTGGCGACCGCCCGAATGGCAATATCCCGGTCGGTCAGCACACCCACCAACCGGTTTTCCTTTAAGACGGGCAAAATCCCCACGTTCCGCGCCTTCATCTGTCTGGCCGCCTGCTGCAGCGTCTCCTCCGGACCGATCCATTGCGGATCAGGGGTCATGATCTCAATGTTTTTCATGGTGTTTTCACATGATGAATCTTGGTCCGGACCTGCCCGGTTCGTCGCTGAATGCGCCCGATCAATTCATCCTCCTTGCCCTTTATAAACTGCCGGTCGTCGTGGGTGAACCGGGCCAACTGCTGTTCCAAGCGGCCTTTGGCAATGTACCAGATTCCTTTGGCTTGGAGCATGTTCATACGTTTGTCAGCAACCCTGGTCAACTGGCCCATCGGCGTGCGGATCCGGGTGATGCCAGTTCCTTTTAGCAAAGACCGCGCCAACCCGGACCGGCCCCTGATTCCAATCGAAATCACCGCAAACTGACTCCACGGGGTCCGATGCAAACTGCAATCTGCAACCGCGCGGGGGAGCATATTTTGCAATCTGCAACCCGCCCGGTCCGCCCGATTTGACACGCCATCAAGCCATGCTTATTGTGACCATGAGACGGATTATTGCCCGGCTGGACAAACCGGATGAAGAGCGCTATAATCAGGTGCATCCGCCATCCGGGGACGGGGATGGCTTCAGGGCAGGCGGGTGGACGATGCTTAAAGAACCCAACAAGCAAATTTATAAGGCAGTGGTGGTCGTGTGGCTGACCCTTTCACTGGGGAGCGTGTTGTTGGCGGCGGCCAACTGGTCGCAACTTTCCCGACTGGTCATTGCCGGCCGGCAGGAGACTGGCGTTCGGGAAAACCTGGAACAAATCCTCAAGCTGCTGCTGGACGCCGAAACGGCGGCGCGGGGCTACGTCATCACCGGCGACAAGAAATTCCTCGGACCGTTGAATGAAACGGAGACGAATCTGCCAGCTTGTTTTGACGCCCTGGCCCAGGCCGCCCCGGAGGAAACCGAACTGCTGGAAAAGTTTACGGTTCTGCACACCCAGGCCGTGGTGTGCCTGAGCTGGCAATTCAAACTCACCGCCACCCGGGACCGCAGTTTTGGCCGGGCCTCCGACCTGATGATGACGGGCGAGGGGAAAACGCTGATGGACGGCATCCGCGATCAGGTGGCGAATCTTGGCAAAATCCTGCAAGAACGGCAGGCGAAGCTTCGCGGGGAAGTGGGAACCCAGTTGTTTCGGGTCGGCCTGACGAGTCTGTGGGCGGGGATTCTGGCCATTGGCTTCGGAGTCTATGCCTTCTGGCTGTCGCGCCTGACCTTGAAACATCAAAAGCGGGAGGGGGAGTTAATGGAGGACAAGTTGCGGGCGGAGCACAGCAACAAGGAAAAGAATGTGTTTTTGGCCAATATGAGCCATGAAATCCGCACGCCGATGAACGCCATCCTCGGTTTCAGCGAACTGCTGCTGGAGGATTTGCGCGAGCCCCGGCAGCGCCAGTACCTCCAATCCATCCAGACCAGCGCGAACTCACTGCTCCTGCTCATCAACGACATTCTGGACGTGTCAAAAATCGAGGCCGGGGTCATGCAATTACGCCCCGAACCGACCGATCCGCGTGAGATCAGTGATCTCATCCGAACCCTGTTTGCCGAACCGGCCGCCAAGAAAGGCATCCGGTTGGAGTGCCAGGTGGCGCCGGATTTGCCCCGGGCCCTGCTGGTGGATCGCATCCGGCTCCGCCAGATTCTCGTCAATCTGGTTGGCAACGCGGTCAAATTCACGGACGTGGGGATGGTGGAAACGCGGGTGACGTGGATCAAACAAGCGAATGGCGGCCATCTGACGCTGGTCATTGAAGTGCAGGACACCGGGGTCGGCATTCCACCGGACAAGCTGGCCGTCATTTTCCAGCCGTTCACCCAGGTGGGCAACCATCGGGAAAAGGAAACCCAGGGGACGGGGCTGGGTCTGGCCATCGTCAAACGCCTGGTCGAACTCATGGGGGGGACGGTGACCGTGGCAAGCGTGCCGGGCCAGGGATCGGTGTTTCACCTGCGCATTCCGGACGTGGCCATTTCGGCGCGCCTGGCCAGCGCCGAGAAAGTCCATTCCCGGGCAGAGGTCAATTTTGATGAACTCGCCCCGGCCACCCTGCTCGTGGTGGATGACTATGAGTTGAACCGCCAGTTGATCGCCGGCATGTTCGCCGACACGCATCACCGCCTGTTGTTTGCCGCCAGCGGCGAGGAAGCCCTGATCCAGGCGCGCGCCGACAAACCCGACCTCCTGCTCATGGACCTCCGACTGCAGGGCATGAGCGGACAGGAGACGCTGGTGGAAATTCGCAAAATCAACGGCCTGGAATTGATGCCCGTCCTGGCCGTGACCGCCGCCAGCCTGACGGAGGCCGAAAACTCATTGCCGGAGCACTTCAGCGGTTATGTGCGCAAGCCCTTCACCAAGCGTGAACTCTTTGAGGAACTCGCCGGATTCCTGCCCACCCGGACGGCGGCGGAAGCCGCGTGGATTCCACCCGCGCCCGGAACCTCCCTGGAATACTCCGCCCCGGTTCCCCGGGAATTGCTCGCCCAATTGCGCCAGCAGCTCATCCACCCCTGGCCGTCCCTGCGCGACAGCGTCGCGGTCAACGACAGCCGCGTCTTTGCCCAGGGATTGGAAGGCCTGGGCCGGCGCTGGCAATGTCCGGCCCTGATCGGCTACGCGCAAACCCTGTTGAGTGACGTGGAGAATTACGCGGTGGCGGATTTGGAAACCCACCTGGGCCAATTTGCCGCCTTGGTCGAAGAACTGGTCCGCCACACCCCTGAATGAATCCTGATTTATACCCAAACGACCCCCGGCCCGACCGGCCGGAGGAATGGCCGCGCACCGTTTTCGCCGAGGCCGGCCCGGCGTGCATTCTGGTGGTGGACGACCAACCGTCCAATATTCAGATGGTGGGGTCCGTGCTGGGGCGGCTGGGGCATGAAATCCTCCCGGCGTTTGACGGGGAAACCGCCCTGAAGCGAGTGGCGGTGCGCCCTCCGGATTTGATCCTGCTCGACCTGCTGATGCCCGAGATGGACGGTTTTGACGTTTGCCGGCAGTTGAAGGCCAGTCCGGCCTGGCGGGACATCCCCATCATTTTTCTCTCCGCCGCCGACGACAAGGATCTGATCGTGCGCGCGTTGAACGCCGGCGGCGTTGACTACATCACCAAACCGTTCAACCAGGCGGAGCTCGTCTCCCGCGCGCGCACGCAACTGGCGCTGAAAACCGCGCGCGACCAGCTCCGGCAACTGGCGGAAGACAAGGACGAACTGCTGGGAATTCTGGCCCATGATTTGAAAAATTACCTGGGCGGCATGAACCTGACCGCCCAGTTGTTGTTCGACCGCATCAAATCCGGTCCCGACGCGCGGCTGGCCCACCTCGCGGAGAACATCCTGCGTTCGAGCGATCAATCCCTGACCTTTGTGAAGAAATTCCTCGCCAATGCGGCGGCCGAGCACCGCCTGGCCGTCAAACCGGGCGTCTTCAATCTCACCGAGGTCGCCGCCGGGGTCATCCGGCAGTACCAGGATGCCGCCCGGCGGAAACAATTGCAAATCCGGACCGATTTTCCAACGGAACCGGTTCTGGCGCTGGGGGACGTCTCGGCACTCGACCAGGTGCTGGACAACCTGCTGTCCAACGCGCTGAAGTTTTCTCCGCCGGGGAAAAAGGTGCAGGTCAGCATCCGGCCGGCCGGCCGGCGGGTCGAGTGCCTTGTCCGGGATGAAGGCCCCGGTTTCACGGTTGAAGACCAGGCCGCCATGTTTCACCGTTACAAACGACTTTCGGCCCGGCCGACCGGGGGGGAGCCGTCCACGGGCCTGGGTCTGAGCATTGTGCGCAAACTGGTGCTGGCCATGAACGGGGAGTTGTCGTGTGAGAGTGAACCGGGAAAGGGGGCAAGCTTCACCATCCGCCTGCCGGGTTCGGAGGCAAACTGAACTGAGTTTATGATGAATTTTTTGGTGGTGGATGACGAGCAGACCTTTCGGGAGGCCACTTGCTTTCTCATCGGAGAGACCGGACACATGGCGGAGGGCGCGGCGGCCGGCCCGCCCGCCCTGGCGGCGCTGAAGCAGGAGACCTTTGACGCCGTGCTGCTGGATCTGAACCTCGGCCAGGAAAGCGGCCTCGACCTGCTGGTGACCCTGCAAAAACAGTTTCCCCAGATCCCCGTGGTCATGTGTACCGCCCAGGGCAGCGTGAAAAACGCCGTGGAAGCCATGCGGCGCGGGGCGGTTGATTTTCTTGAAAAGCCCTTCCAGCGCGAACAGTTCCTGACGGTGCTGGCCCGGTTGCAGCGGCTGGGCCAGTTGAACCGGCAAATCGAGCAACTGGCGCGGCAGGTCAATGAAAACAAAACCCAGAGCCTCGAGCCCATTTTTGACTTCACCTCCCCCGCCATGCGCGACGTGATGGACCTGCTCCTGCGCGCTGCCAAAACGCCCGCCTCCATCATGATTCTGGGGGAGACCGGCACCGGCAAGAGCGTCGCCGCGCGCGCGGTTCACGATCAAAGCCATCTGGCCGAGAAGCCGTTTGTCACGGTGAGCTGCCCAAGCCTCTCACGCGAGTTGCTGGAAAGCGAACTGTTTGGTCATGTCAAGGGTGCCTTCACCGGCGCCATCAAGGATCATTGGGGCAAAGTCCGGGCCGCCGACGGAGGCACCCTGTTCTTGGACGAGATCGGCGATTTGCCCATGGAAATTCAGCCGAAACTGCTGCGTCTGCTGCAGGAGCGCGAATACGAGCGGTTGGGGGAAAATGTCACCCGCACCGCCACTCTGCGCGTCATCGCCGCGACGAATCGCGATTTGAAAAAACGCGTGGCCGAGGGCGGGTTCCGTGAGGATCTCTATTTTCGCCTCAATGTCATCACCGTTGAAATGCCGCCCCTGCGCATGCGGGACGGGGATTTGCTTCGCCTGGCCGCGCATTACGAGGAGTTTTTCGCCCGGCAATGCGGCCGGCGCCCCGGCGGACTTTCGCCCGGGGCGATCGCCTGCCTCCAGGCATACGGGTGGCCGGGCAACCTGCGGGAATTGCGGAACGTCATGGAGCGGGCCGTGATTCTCGCCCGCGGGGAGCAACTCATGCCGGAGGATTTCCCCGCCGAACTGCGCCTTCCGCCGCCCGCCGCCCGGGCCGCAGCCGATCCGCTCCCACCCGGTGCCATGGTCTCCCTGGAAACATTGGAGGAGGCTCATTTGCGAAAAGTCCTGGAACAAACCAAAAACCTGTCTGACGCCGCCGCCGTGCTCGGCATTGACCAGGCCACCCTGTACCGGAAACGCAAGAAACTGGGCCTGGAATGAACGAGGGGGGCGGACGCGCTGATCTCATTCAGGCGCGTCCGCCCTTTGGTTATTTAGGGTAAAGCGTTGTCAAATCAATTGGCCATCGCGGCGTGCCAGGCATCCCGGAAGGAATCCTTCACATCCTCCCAGGTGCTCTGGAAGTTCGTCTTCACTCCCTCCCAGTCCGCCGCCGTCGCGTCTTTGACGCTGGCGAATTTCTGCTGCAGCACGGCGCGCTGATCCCGGAGATTTTGCAGTTTTGTTTGAATGCTGGCTTTTGCGGTCTCGTCGGCATTGGTGGCCTTGTCCGACAAATCCTTGATTCGGGTGTCGAGCGCGGCCAGGTCCGCCCGGGCCTTGGCCACAAACTCATCCTTGCGCTCATAGCTGTAATCCACCGCCGCCGCCAGGGATCCGGCGTTGGACACCACGTTGGTGTTTTTCAACGCCGGGCTGTCCACCGGCGACTTGATCGGCTGACACCCGGTCAGCAGGCCGGCGAGGCCGAGGACGGTAAGCAGGGCGGTTTTGTCATTCATAAACGGGCGACCGGTTGACGCTGCTTTCTATTAACATCAACGGAACCAAGGGGTTTTAGCACGCTCCATGCCAGCGCTTTGAAAGGCCAAAATCAACAATCCGGGGTCCGGGATTCATGCGAAATGCAATTCCCGGGTTGCCGCTTGCAACCCCCGGTTGCTCCCGCCTCTCGTAAACCGCTCAAACTCACCCCGGGCGGGCGCCCCCCGGGACTGGCATGGCCCAAGCTAAATTTCCGTTTAACAAATGAAACCAAATAAAGGAAACATATGAAAATAACTGCGTATCCCTTTTGCACGGCGGTCTGCATGTCAGTCTTGAGTTGGTCCCCGGCCACCCAGGCACGGGCGGATCAGGCGGTCGCCGCCGCCAAGCCGGAACAGACTTACACGGGCACGGTTCAGGCCGTTGACCCCCAGGACCACACCCTGAACGCCAGGCACTGGCTGCAAACCAGAAAATTCAACCTCGGCGACGATTGCGTCTATATCTTGTCGGACCAAATTCCCGGCACGGTCAATGACCTGCGCCCGGGCCAAAAAGTCCGCGTCAGCTACCAGACCTCCCAGGGCGTGCGGGTGGCCGACCGCATCGAGCAGGTGCCGTTGCGCATCGAAGGCATGGTGAAGGCCGTTGATCCCGCCAACCACACCCTCACGCTCCATCGCCGGGCGCTGGACAAGGACTTTCAGATTCCCGGCGATTGCCGCATCGAGTTGCTGAACAATCATCCGGGCACCATGGCCGACATTCAAGTCGGCGACCATGTGACTGTGACCTACGAAACGCCCGGCGATAAATTCACCGCCCGGCAGATTGCGCTGACCAGCCAGATGTTCACCGGTTCCCTGGTCGCCATTGATTTGCCGGAGCGAACCATTAAGGCCACCGGCGAATTCAGCACCAAAAAATTCGTCCTCGCCGATCAGTGCGCCATCGTGATCAACGGGAAACCAGCCGGACGACTGGAGGACCTCAAACCCAATGACAAGCTGGTCTTTAACTACGACAACATCAATGGCGTCAACGTCGTCAACCGGATCGCCCCGACGCCGGAGACGCCGGCGGCGCCCAATTCCGCCATGACCGCCCCCGGCCCGAACCTGCCCGGCATGGGTTACTAATGAGCGGCCGCAAGGACCAGAGAATCAACCACGCACCCTGTCCTGAATTATGAAAAACACGACAACCCTCCTCATCACCCTGCTCACCGGCGCCACCCTGGGCTGGACCGTCGGCTGCACCGTTCAACCCGTGCAACCCGTGCAACCCGCGCCACCGCCCGGCGCGGTGGCGGGGGAAGTCGAGGTCCCGATGGATCCCCCGGCGGACATCATGCAATCCCCCCCTTCGTCTCCCGGTTTGGCCTATGTCTGGGTGGGCGGTTCCTGGGTGTGGAATGGCGCCTGGGTTTGGGAGCCCGGACGCTGGCAAATTCCGCCGCATCCCGGGGCGGTGTGGGTTCCCCACCGCTATGAGAATCGCAACGGCCGGCATGTCTTCATTCGGGGCGGCTGGCGTTGAGGCGGGAGGAGCCGCCGGCTGACCGGGCGGCCCGGACGATTTTCCGCGCCAGCACTGGCGCGGGGAATTCCGGGCCGCCGGCGGCCGGGGTTGCAAAATTGGAAAGATGTGCTAGGGTCAAAGGTCCGCTGTTTTCAAGGATTAACAGCATGAAAATACACATTCTCATCAGTCTCGTGACCTGCGTCCTTTTGGGGTGGTCGGGCCCGGGGGCGGTTCCGGTGCTGGCCATGGACCGCTGGTCGGCGCTTTCATTGATTGAATCCGGAAACAACGATGCCGCCGTCGGTCGCGCCGGGGAGGTCACCCGGTACCAGATCAAGCCGCTGCTCTGGGCCAGGTATTGCCAGCCCTATCCGGTCACGGCCCGAACCGATCCGCAGGCGGCTCTGCGGGCGGCTCAACTCATCATGAGCGCGCGCTGCCGGAAGTTTGAACACCACTTCAACCGGGCCCCGACGGATTTTGAATATTATATTTTGTGGAACGCCCCGGCGCAGGTTCGGAATCCAAACCGGATCGTTTCGGACCGCGCCAACCGGTTTTGCAACCTGGTGAGCGGGTGACCCCGACCGGGGGTTACTGGCGCTGGCTCCTCAGCCGGGCAACTGCATCGCCTCGTTTAACATCCGTTGAACAATGCTGTTGACCGGCTCGGGCAGTGGTTTTTCCTTCTGCAACAGTGCCAGCTTGTCCTTGAATTCCGGGGGGATGGCCGGGCGGACTTTTTTCATCGCCAGCAGCGTCTGCACCAGCAGAATGCGCGTCGCGGCGTTCTCCGGGCACGCCAGGCACAACTCGAGATTCCCGCGAATGATCTCCCGTTCGCCGCTCAGAAAATCGGTCTTCACCCCCTCCATGCCGGCACAGCGGATGGCCAGCAGTTGCTCCAGGCGGAGCAGGTAATTGGAAAAATTCCGCCCGGCGGGCGCTTGATAAATGCGCGGGTCCGGCTGGCGGTCCACCCCGGCTTCCCGCGCCAGCAAATCCTGCAATTGCCGCGCCAGTTCCGCCAGCGCCTCCCCGGGGTCGGCGGCGCGAAACTCCGCCGGGAGAGTGCCCAGGCACCGGGCGTCAATCGTTCGGGTCAGGCGCAATTCCACGCTCCACGGCTCCTGCCGGACCTGCAAATGGGTGATCACCACATAATCGCATTTTTGCCCGCCTTGCCGCGCATAATGGGACGCATCCTCATTGCTCCACGCCACCCCGCCGAACACAAATCCCGGCACCTCGCCCATGATCCAGGGGACCAGCGTTTGCACCCGGGCCTGGCAGCCGAATTCGACCTGCTCCGCCAGAAACAGCGGCAGCGCCCGGCTCAGCCGCCCGGGCGCATCCGCCAGTTGATGTTGGATGCGCTGCGAATTGGTGGCCAGGCCTGCGGTGCATCCCATGAAGCAGATGCCGGGAACCTCCACGGGCCGGGCCGGAAACAGTTCGGCGGCGGGGGACGACGGTTTGAGCCACACCGGCCCTTCAATGGTGAGCATGGCCAGGTTCAGCGGGGCTTTGACGTCGGCGGCCTCGGTCGCCAGCCGGGCCTTGGTGATTTCCGTATCCCAATAGCCGAGCGTTTTCTGCC
The DNA here is from genome assembly GCA_964618545.1 of uncultured Bifidobacteriaceae bacterium. Lineage (GTDB taxonomy): Bacteria > Verrucomicrobiota > Verrucomicrobiia > Limisphaerales > UBA11358 > UBA11358. The sequence continues at coordinate 67,371 of CAZUBG010000001.1, forward strand.
AGTCGGGCCGGCGGAGGGCATAGAGCCGGTTCAGAATCCGGCGCGCGGCCTCAAGCTGGCCCAGGTCCAGATGCGCCTTGATCAGATTATTGCCGACCGGCAGACCGTGGGTTTCCGCCACAAACTGCGGCTCGACGAGTTGCAATAACTCCGGCAGGTGCGCCGCATTGCCCAGGTCGCCGCTGATTTGCATGAGCAGGTCCGTGGGGCGCGGCTTGGCCGCATGGGCGAGCGATTCGCCGTACAACACGAGCGCCTCATCCAGTTGCCGCGCCTCCAGCGCCGTTCTGGCCAGCCACAGTTGGGCGCGCCAGCTCCCGGGCAGCGCCGCCACCCGGCGCAGGGCCGCCTCCGCGCCCGCCTCCCCCGACCGGTCCCGGTGAATTGACTGATACCAGATCAGTCCGTTGTCCAAATTGGGGTCCACCTCCAGCGCACGCCAGAGAATCTCCTCCGCCCGCGACGGCTCCTGGCGCTGGGAATAAACCTTCGCGAGGTTGGTGAGAATCGCCCCCTCCTCCCCGTGTTTGGCCAGGTAATCGCGAAAGACCCGCTCCGCTTCGTCCAGGCGGCCTTCCTCCTTCAGGACAATCCCCCAGACACAGGCGCCCCGCGCCGGGATCGCATCCGTTTTGTAGAGCTGTTCGGCCGCCGCCGCCACCTCGGAACGAAACCCGTCTTTCAACGCATTGATAATGATGCCATACAGTTCGTTGGGTTTGTTCCAATTCGCTTTGAGAGACCCCGGCAAAACGTCCGCGCGCCAGGCCGCTTTGGTCATGAAAATCTCGCGCCCATAAACATCAAACGCGCAAATCAGGTTCGGATCCGTCGCCGGGTCAACCGGCCGGACCGGGGCGGCGGGAGCCTTGCCGGGCGGGACCTTCGCCGGCGTGAAGGGACGCGGAGCCGGACGTTTCTCCGGTTCCGGCTTCCTGCCAAAAAATCTGCTGAAAAAACTCATGCCGAGAACAATCCACCGCCTCAGTTGTTGCCCAAGGATTCAAACTCCCCATTCGCCAATACCACTGCATGGATTAATAGGCTATGCCGGGGCTGGATGCAATCCCACAAGCAGTTTTGAGGTTAAATTCCGCCGCCCCCGGGCGCATCCGCGAACTGCCCCGGAGCGCGGCTCGGTGAGCCGCAGCACACACCTTGCAAATCAAAGCCTGAAAACTGCTTTTGCTTTCCCTTGCCATCGGCCTGCTGCGGGTCACAGACCCGCCCTTCGCCGACGCCCGCTGATTTTTCGGGGGCAGTGTCGCTTCCCCCGTCCCCTGCCCGGCCGTTTGCGCTTTGCGCTCCGACCCGGTCTGTGTTTACCTGTCCTCCAAACATGCATTCGTTCACTGACGAACTAAATTCGAGACTCGCCGCGCTCCGCCAGCAGGGGCTGTTCCGTGAATTGCGCCGCGTGGATTCGCCCCAGGGCAGCCGTCTGCAACTGGCCGGCCAGTCCCTGCTCAATTTTTCCTCGAACGATTACCTCGGCCTGGCCAGCCATCCGGCCCTGCGCGAGGCCGCACTCCGGGCCGTGAACCGCTTTGGCGCGGGCTGCGGGGCGTCGCGGTTGATCTGCGGGTCGCTCGCCCCGTTTCATGAACTCGAGGAGGCGCTGGCCGATTTCAAACAAACCGAAGCCGCCCTCACCTTCGCCTCCGGCTGCGCCGCCGCCACCGGCGCCATCTGCGCCCTGCTGGGCAAAAAGGACATCGTAATCCTGGACAAACTCGTCCACGCCTGCATCGTGGATGCCGCCCGCCTGAGCGGCGCCACCCTGCGCGTGTTTGCCCACAACGATCCGGCCGATTTGGAGGAAATCCTCCAATGGGCGGACGCCAAACGCTCCGCCGCCACCGCTGACCGACCCCAAATCCTCGTCGTCACCGAATCCATCTTCTCCATGGATGGCGACGCCGCCCCGCTCCGCGAAATCGTGGCGCTCAAGGAAAAATACGGGGCTTGGTTGATGGTGGATGAGGCCCATGGAACCGGCCTGTATGGAGCGCATCAACGCGGACTGGCCGAAGCCCTGGGCGTGAGCGGTCAGATTGAGATCCAGATGGGCACGCTCGGCAAGGCGCTCGGCGCAAGCGGAGGGTTCATTGGCGGATCGCGCGTGCTGGTGGATTATCTCGTAAACCGCGCGCGCAGCTTTATTTTTTCCACCGCGCCCGTTCCCGCCGCCGCCGCCGCCGCCACGGCGGCCCTTCAAATCGTGCAATCCTCCGAAGGCAAAGCGCGCCTGGAAAATCTCTGGCAGCGCGTGGCCCAATTGACCTCCGCACGTTCCATTATCCAACCCATCCCCAGCGCCATCATCCCGCTGATCATCGGCGACGAGACGGAGGCGGTGACCGCCGCCCAGGCGTTGCGCGAGCGGGGCATTTTCATCCCGGCCATTCGTTATCCCACCGTCGCGCGCGGCCGGGCCCGCCTGCGCATCACCCTCACCGCCAACCACACCGCCGCAGATATTTCCCAATTATTGGCCGTCATGGCCGGCCTGCGCGAGACTGTAAAAACATGACGCTTATGCCACAAATGCAAAAAGTTCCCGGCTATGTCACACGCACGTTCCTGATCAATGGCGTGTGCGCCGTCATTGGTTTGTCGTTTTTCAGTCTCATCTGGTTTGCTGGCGAACATGGTGGCGGCGTGAAGTTGTGGGTTGGGATTGGCGGATTTGTCGGCTCAGTGATCTTGACCATGGTGATACAGGCGGTGCGAGCGCGGCGGTTTCACTGCCCAAATTGCGGCCAGAAAATTCCCGTGCGCTATCGTGATAGCGGGCCAAATTGGGGCCGGGGCCGCTACCGAGTGCAGTTTCTTTGCACACGTTGCGACATCATTTGGGATACAGGATTACGACCATGAACCGTTTCGCTCAACTTGATCACCGTTTCCTCTGGCATCCCTTCACCCAGATGCGCGACTGGCTGCGCGCGGAACCCATCGTCATCGCCTCCGGCAAAGGGGCCTGGTTGCAGGATGTGCAGGGCCGCCGGTATCTGGACGCCAATTCCTCCATCTGGACCAACCTTCACGGCCACCGGCACCCGCGCCTCAACGCCGCCCTCCAACGGCAGTTGCGGCGCATCGCGCACAGCTCCGCCCTCGGCTTCGCCAACGAACCCGCCAGCCTCCTGGCCGAAAAACTCGTGGCGGCCGCCCAAGTCACCCCGCACCCTTTTCAACACCTCCAACCTCCGGTGGAAGACGGGGCGACGGCGGGTTGCCCAACCCCGGAGCGCGGCTCTGTGAGCCGCAGCACGTTGAAAAGTGAAAAATTATCCGGCTTTCTGCCGCTCCCGGATGCAAAAACCCCCTCGTTTTCTCTTGGGCAACCCGACGTTGCCTCCTCGCCCATGGCCTCGAAAGCCCCGCTCCCACCCAAGGACAGGCTATCCAAGGTCTTTTTCAGCGACAACGGTTCCACGACCCTTGAAGTGGCCCTCAAACTCGCCTATGAATTCACCCGCCGCACGCGCGGCCCCAAAACCCGTCCAAAGTTTCTCTCCCTGGAGGGGGCCTACCACGGCGACACCGTGGGCGCGGTTTCCGTCGGACACATAGATTTGTTCCATAAAAGTTTCGCCGGGCTCCTGTTCAAAACCGACCAGGTGATGGCCCCCTACTGTTACCGCTGCCCGTTCAACCGCGCGAAACCGGAGCGCGCCGACGCCCGCGACTATCGCCGGTGCCACTGGGAATGCACCGCGCTGGTCGCGAAAAAATTTGCCGCCCAAAAACGCCGGGGCAATCCCTACGCCGCCTTTGTGTACGAACCCCTGATGCAGGGGGCCGCCGGCATGATCCCCCAGCCCGACGGCTGGCTGGAACAAGTGACCGGCCTCGCCCGCGCCCACGGCGCCCTGTTGATCGCCGATGAAGTGATGACCGGCTTTGGCCGCACGGGGTTGTTGGAGGAGACGGCAAAGCAGCCTCGCCCTGCCGGCGAGAAGGCGGCGCAACCGCCATTATTCGCCTCCACACGCACCGGCATTCAGCCGGATTTCCTCTGTCTGGCCAAGGGCCTGACCGGCGGCTATCTGCCCATGGCCGCAACCATCACCACCGAAAGAGTCTTCGACGCCTTTCTCGGCAAATACGAGGAGTTTAAATCCTTTTTCCACGGCCACACCTTCACTGCCAACCAACTGGGCGCCGCCGCCGGCCTCGCCAGCCTGGAACTCCTGCACAGCGCCGCCTCCCTCAAGGCGCGCCGCCAGCTCCAAAAAACGTTGCAGACCGAACTGCCCTCCCTCTGGACGCAGCCCCACGTCGGCGACCTCCGGCAGGTCGGCCTGGTGGCGGGAATCGAGCTGGTCAAAAACTGGCGGACGCGCCAGCCCTACGCCCTGCGCGAACGCGCCGGCATCCGCGTCTGCGAAGCCATGGCCCGGCGCGGCGTGCTCACGCGCCCCGTCGGCAACGTCATCGTGCTGATGCCCCCCTACTGCACCACCCCCAAAGAGACGGCCCGCATGGTGGCCGTTTTGCATGAAGCGATTACGGAGGCGCTATGATTAAGTCCGGATTTTCAGCCCCAGCGGGGCGGTATGTTTGTAGCAGGCAACCCCAAAAAATATAGTCCCAAGCTCCGTCAGGAGCGAAACACCCCCGACGACTCATTTATGATTGCCCCGCCTGAGTTCACCACCCTTGACCAAGCTGTTTCCTTTTGTGGGGATGGGATTCTTGATAATAAGGGTTCCCGAAATTGTTGGCGTTTTTTTCGTACCGCAGACTTCCAAGTCTGCCGTATCGCGGGTTTCCCAACCCGCAGACC
>CAZUBG010000002.1:0-8572 GCA_964618545.1 uncultured Bifidobacteriaceae bacterium
ACGCAACGACCCTCTTTCACTCTGTGCCTAAAAAGAATTTTGTCTCACACCCAACCACAAAAAGGGCGGTTGAAATACCTTGCATGTCCGCGCCAGTCCTTTAAGATATGTGCCCTTTTGCGGGTTGGTAGCTCAGTCGGTAGAGCAGTGCCCTTTTAAGGCATTGGTCCGGGGTTCGAGTCCCCGCCAACCCACCATTTTCCCGCGGGAAAATGGCGCGCCAAAAGGAGATTCCGCCGGAGGCAGCCGGAAATCCCCTACCAGTTGACCGCCACGTTTTGCTTTTTGCCAAGCCGGTTTTGGTAGAAAAGCTGTTTGTGCTGGCGGCCATATTCATGCACCAGCCTGGTGATTTTCACATCATAGCAGCAATACTCGGCGATTTCCGCCAGCCGCCCCTCTTTGAACCAGCGGATGGCCTGCAACCCTTCGGCGGTTTTTTCCACGCCGAACGTCGCCGTGGCAATGGCATCCAGGGAGAGGCGGTGGTTGAGGGCGGCTTGGATTTCCACCAGCATGTCGAGCGTGGGCAACTGGCGCAGATCGTAGGTGGTGTACCCGTGCAGCACCTCGTAATCAAACCGCAAATTATTGAAACCCACCACCAGATCGGCCCGCTGCAATTCCTTGAGCAGGTCGTCCACCTGTTTCTCGCCGTATATGGTGTATTCGCCCCGGGCGGTGTTGTAGGTCACGCCGATGCTCATGCCCATGCGGGAGACGTTGTTCCAACCGCCCACTTCGTCGGCGGACTTTTGGGTTTCCAGATCAAAATAAACAATGTTATTCACGCGGTCAGCCCCCATGAAACCCGGTGGCGGCCCCGGAAACAAACTTAAATTTCACGACTTGAAAAATTCCCGCGCCCGCCGCAGATTAGCGCCATGGCTCTGACACCTTCCACAATGCTGCCGCTGGGCACGCCGGCCCCGGATTTTCAATTGCCCGACATTTACGGTCACCTCATCTCGCCCCGGGATTTCCGGAACCGTCCGGGGATGCTCGTGATGTTCCTGTGCAACCACTGTCCGTACGTGATCCACCTGCGCGGCGCCCTGGCCCAACTGGCCCGGGAATACATGCCCCGGGGCATCACGATGCTGGGCATCAATGCCAATGACGCGGCGCGTTATCCGGACGACAGCCCGGCGAGGATGGTCACGGAAGCCAAGACCGCCGGTTACATTTTTCCGTATCTGTACGACGAATCCCAAGCGGTGGCCCGGGCGTACCGCGCCGCCTGCACCCCGGACTTTTTCCTGTTCGACGCCGCCGGGAAACTGGCTTATCGCGGCCAGTTCGACGACAGCCGGCCCGGCAACGGCCGGCCCATTACTGGCAGCGATCTGCGGGCGGCGCTGGAGGCCCTGCTGAACGGCCAGCCCGTGGCCGCCCAACAAAAGCCCAGCATGGGTTGCAACATCAAATGGAAACCCGGGAACGAACCGGGTTATTGAGACGGCGGCCTTTTTCCCCGGGGGCTGGTGAATATGCCCGCCTTGCCGGGGGTTGTGGTTGAAACGGTTGATGGCCGAAGGGCGGTCGGTCTGGCCGCGCCGCCCGGCAACACTGGTCTTTTGCCGGCAAACGAAAAGCGGAATTCCGCCCGCCGCAATCCTCCGCTTGAATTTTCCCCGGAAACCGTTAGCTTGCAGACATGCCGATTTACGAATTTCATTGCGCCGCCTGCGAACATGACAGCGAAATCCTGGTGCGATCCAGTGACTGGAAGGGAACGGCCTGCCCGCACTGCGGTTCCAAAAAGCTGTCCAAGAAATTGTCCGTGTTCGCCGCCAGCGCCTCCGGTTCCGGCGACGGCGGATCGTGTGAGATGGGCGGCGGGGGCGGCGGCTGCTGTGGCGGTCATTGCCAGGGCCACGGCAATTAATTAACCGGCCGGAAGCACAATTTTCCTCGACTTGCGGAAAGTTGTATGCGGAAATCAGATTCAACTCGTCAACCGAACCGGCATAGCCAGGGCAGGCCCGGGGCCAATCCGTTGGCGGGATTCGTCCCGGGAGGGATTTTAGCTATGAAATCAACATTGCAGTTGCTCGGAGTTGCGATCTTCAGTCTGCTGCTCACGGCGGCCTCACCCGCCCGCGCGCAGGGACTCACGTTCACCACCAACACGTATTCCGTGGCCAGTTACCCCCTCTCGGTTGCGGTGGCGGATGTCAATGGCGACGGTTATCCTGATTTGATCAGCGCCAACTATGGCCCCAACACGCTAACCGTCCTCACCAACAACGGCAATGGTGTTTTTGTCTCCAGTGCCACCGTGAACCTGAGCGCCAGTCCCTTCTTTGTTACGGCGGCCGACATCAACGGTGACGGCAAACCTGATTTGATTTGCGCCAATTACGCAGCCAATTCGCTGACCGTGCTGACCAACAACGGCAAAGGGGTCTTTGGCTCCAACGCCACCCTCACTGCCTCAGCGGGGATTAGCGCCCCCTATTGTCTGGCGGTGGCGGATATTTACGGCAACGGCAAACCCGCCTTGATTTGCGCCAACAACGGCGGCAGCCTGATTATCTTTACCAACACCGGCCCCGGAGGCTTTATGGTCAACAACGCCATTGGTGTGGGGGCGGGCTTGGAATATGTCCTGGTGGCAGATGTCAATGGTGACGGCCACCCCGATTTGATCACCGCCAATAACAGCGACAGCACCCTGTCCGTGCTGATCAACAATGGCTCCGGTGGTTTTACCACGGCCTCCACGCCCTCAGTGGGCCCGGTCGGGGCCGGACCGCTTTGGGTGGTGGCGGTGAACCTGAATGGCAATCCTGGCAACTGCAAGCCGGCGCTGGTCAGCGCCAATGAGGGCAACAGTACCCTGACCGTGCTGACCAACGGTGGCTCCGGCCAGTTTGGTTCCAACGCCACCATCAACCTGCCCAGTTACCCGACCTCCCTGGTGAGCGCCGATTTCAACGGGGATGGCCTGCCTGATCTGGCGGTGGCGGAAGCCTACAATAGCGTGGAGGTGTTCACCAATAATGGCAGCGGCGGGTTCGGCTCCAACACGGTGGTTAATTTTAAGGTTCAGCAAGAATCACTGATGACGGCGAATGTGACGGGCAACAACAAGCCGGCTTTGATCACCGCCAACGATAATCCTCTCGGCACCCTCACCGTGCTCACCCAGGCTGGCATCGGCCGGCCATGCCTGAGGATCACCCAACCCGCGCTCAACTCCATGATCGTTTCCTGGGTGGCCGTCTCGAATCCGTTCGTCCTGCAAACCAACAACAACCTGGCCACCACGAACTGGTCCCCGGCCAACCTGCCGGTGACCACCGGCAACTGGACCAATCAAAGCACGCTCACCCCGCCGCGCGGCAATTTGTTCTTCCGGCTGAAGCATTAACGCGGAACACGATCGTCTTGCGCGACCGCCACTTCTGTCTTCCCTTGCCCCAATGAAGACGCTGACCATTCGCCTGCCGGAAGTTCTGGCGCGGCGAATTGAACAGGAGGCGCTCGACCGCAGGGTGTCCAAATCCGACCTCGTGCGCGAGCGTTTGGATCAGCCGCCGGGCATCGCGAGTGCCAGCACGGGAGGAGGCACGCGGGAATTGATCGGCGATCTGATTGGCTCGGTTCGCAATGACGGTCTTCCCGCCGACCTCTCCTGTAACAAAAAAAACACCTGCCCGCACTGATCCGTGCCCGGAAACGTCATCGCCGATAGCAGCGCCCTGGTCGCCTTCGTGCGGCAGGATGATCAACGTTCAAAATTTACCGCCGGCACAGCCGACAGGTCATCCCCTGTTGCGCCCCGTCCTTACGCCCGACAAAGTTCCCGTGCGCTGATGTGGGTCAAATCCGGCACCGCCCAATCCGGCGTGTGCGTCTTGAGTTCATCGAGTTTTGAACCGCCGGTGGCGACCGCCAGCACTTTCGCGCCAATGAACCTCCCGCAGCGGATGTCCCACGGCGTGTCCCCCACCACCACCACTTCCTGCGGCTGCAGATCCTCCCCCAGCAGGCGCCGGGCGCGGTTGAAAGCGGCGGCGGCGATCTGATTGCGGTCCTCGTCATCATCGGCAAACCCGCCGAATTCAAAGTGCTCCCACAATCCGAACCGGCGCAGTTTGATTTCCGCCCCCAGCCGAATGTTGCCCGTGAGCAGTCCCAACCGGGGCGGCTGCGACAGCGCCCGCAAATCGTGCAGAAATTTAAACACCCCGTGGCAGGACTCCCCCTTGCTGTGCATCAATATGTCATCGAGCCAAAAAACGTAGCGGTCGAAAAACTGCCGGAAATGCCCCGGGGTTTCCTTCAGCGCGTGCATTTTAAAGAATTCGCGCACCAGGCTCACGTCCGTGCGCCCGGCGAACTTCATTTTCTCGGTGCCGTGATGCAGGTTGAATTCCGTGGCGAAGGTCTTGGTAAACGCCGCCGTGCCCGCCCCTCCGGTGTGGACGAGCGTGCCATCAATATCAAATAAAACGAGCCGAACCATGCGGCTGACACGTTACCCGCTGGCACGCCGGGTGGCAATATTGTTCCGACCGGACCCAGCCGTCATTCTTTGGGTTTCAACCGGTCTATTTTCTCCTCGAGCCGTTTCAGCCGCTCCAAGATCTCCTCTTCGGTCGTCGGCCCCTTCGGCTTGGGGGCGATAAAGGTGGACGCCACCAACCCGCTCGACGCCGCGAAGAACCCCACCCCGGCAACCATCAATCCCATCGCCAGGCACTTTCCCTCCGTCGTGACCGGATACTTGTCGCCATAGCCCACCGTGGTGATGGTCGCCACGCTCCACCAAACGGCGTCGAACGCGGTTTTGATGTTGGCCGCCGGCTCCTGCTGCTCGCAGATCAGAATGCCCACGGAGGAAAACATGATGAGCAGGAAAAACATCAGCCCCACCGAAACAAAGCCGGTTTGCAGCTTGTCCCGGAGCAACAGCGTCGTGATCTTGTGCGTGGCGCGCAGGGCGCGAAACAAGCGGATGATCCGCAGGATGCGAATCAGCCGTCCGATGCGAAAGGCCGGCAGATTCGGAATGCTCGCCACCAGATCAATCCACCCCCATTTGAGAAAGGCCGGCTTGGATTTCGCCCGGTAAAACCGGATCCCGAAATCAAGGAGCAGCACACAGCAAACCACCGTATCCAATGTTTGCATCAGGCGGTCAATATTGGGGGGCAGGTTGAACGCCGAGTCCGCCACCAATCCCCCCAGCGCCACCACCGTGAGAACCAACACCGCGATTTGAAAAATACCGACTTCTTCCTGCTGCTCCGAACCGTTGACCTTCATATTGTGAACAATGTTTTTGATCTGTTAAGAACTTGTCTAAGAATGCAAAGGAACCTGTGCTGGCGGAAAGGCTTTAAGACCGTTCCGGCTTGATGACGGTCAAGCCCCTGACCTGGTTGAAATGGCGCGGGTTGAAGGTGGCCACGCCACTGTCCCGCTCCAGAGCCGTCGCAGCCACGATCAGGTCATAATAACCAATGATTTTGCCGGCCGACTCCAATTCAGCCCCAATACGCGCATGAACATATCCCGTCTGTTCCGTGTAGGGAATAATGGGCAGGGAAGCCAGAACCGTTTGGAGATAATGCCGGCGCCTGATCCGTTGCGCACCCGCAGCCCGTTCAACCCCATGCCATAATTCAGCCACAGTGACCGCAGCGATGGCAAAAGATTCGTCGGGTTGATCGGACACCCATCCTTGCAAATCAAACGAACCTTTTTCGCCACGGATAATGACATCCGCATCAAGGATTACAGCCATTGGTCGGTGGGTGCTTTCAGCACTTTGCGGGCGGCCTTCAAATCACGCCGCCAGGCCTGGGCGTCAGCCTCTGACAACCCGGCCCGGCCCAAAGCCGCCGCCAAGTCCCGGCCCAGGCAGGTTTTCCCGGCGTCCGGCACCAACCGGGCCACCGGCTGCCCATTTTTCAGCAGCACGAAGGTGACGTTTTGGTAACGGGCGCGATTGACACACTCGGCGAAATTACGGGCCGCCTCGGTGACGCTGATGGTCGTCTTTCGCATAAAATCAGATTATCCGATTTTCTGCGTTTGTCAAACACCAGCCGGGGGGCGCAAACAATCTGCGGGTGCCTGACGCTGCACCCGGGGCGAGGTCTTCAGGCCGCCTCCGGGCACGAATGGGCATCGGCATTTCGACTGGCCGTTACTCTTCCGGACGTTGCAGCGGCATGAATGCCGCGCTCCCGCCCCCCCGGGCTACGCCAGCAGTTCCTGGATTTCCGCCCAGCTCAGCGTCTCCGCAAATTCGGCCTCCCCGCCGAGCGTGGCCTGGATGATCTCACGCTTGCGGTTTTGCAGCGTCAGGATTTTTTCCTCGACGGTGTCGCGCGTGATGAGTTTGTAACTCGTCACCACCCGCGTCTGGCCGATGCGATGCACCCGGTCCGTCGCCTGGTCCTCCACCGCCGGATTCCACCACGGGTCGAAATGGATGACCGTGTCCGCGCCGGTGAGGTTCAAGCCCACGCCGCCCGCCTTGAGGCTGATGAGGAACACCGGGATGTCCGCATTCGTCTGAAACTTCTCCACCACCGCGCCGCGGTTCGTGGTGCCGCCGTCCAAATAACAAAAGTCAATGCCCTCGGCGGTCAGCCGCTCCTTCAACAGGGCGAGCATGCCGACGAACTGGCTGAACACCAGCACCCGATGCCCGCCGTCCACGACCTCCTCCAACAGTTCGCTGAACAAATCCAGCTTGCCCGACGCCGTGGCGGGATTCACCCCCTCGGGTTTCAGCAGGCGCAGATCGCAGCAGGTCTGGCGCAGCCGCAACAGCGCCGTCAGCACCAGCATCCGGCTTTTGGCCAGCCCCTGTTCGCCCACGGCTTCCAGCACCTCCTTGCGGCTCGCCTCGATGACCTGCTGGTAAACCCCGCGCTGATCGGCCGTCAGTTCGCAGAAGGAAACCAGCTCGAGTTTCTCCGGCAAATCGGCCGCCACCTCCTTTTTAAGGCGGCGCAACAGGAAGGGACGCAGCCGCCGCGCCAGCCGCGCCTGGGCCTCGGCGTTTTTCTCCTTCGCAATGGGCAGTTCGTAGCGCTCGCGAAAATCCTTCGCCGTGCCCAGATACCCGGGCATGAGAAAATCAAAGATGGACCACAGGTCCAGCACCGAGTTTTCCATCGGCGTGCCCGTGAGCACCAGCCGCTGCCGGGCGCGGATGGACTTCACCGCCTGCGCATTCAACGTCTCCCGGTTCTTGATGTGCTGCGCCTCGTCCAGCACCACCGCGTCAAATTCCATGGCCCGGTAACGCTCCGCATCCCGGCGGATCAGCGCGTAACTGGTCACCACCAGATCGTGCCCCGGAATCTCCGCAAAGCGCGCGTGCCGGTCCGGCCCGTGCAGGGCCAGCACCTTCAGCCCGGGCGTGAATTTCTTCGCCTCGGCCACCCAGTTATACACCAAGCTCGTGGGGCAGACGATCAGCACCGGCTCCCGGAGCGCGGCTGGGTGAGCCGCCGCCCCCCCCCCGCCGGGCGGGGTGGAATCTGGGTTTGGATCTGTTCCGACAGACATCGCGCTGCGGGTCACAGACCCGCGCTCCGTGCGCACCGATTGGATGAAGGCGAGCGTCTGGAGCGTTTTGCCCAGGCCCATCTCATCCGCCAGTATGCCGCCAAACCGGTTGTCGCGCAGAAAATGCAGCCACGCCACGCCGTGTTTTTGATAAGGGCGCAGCACCGCCTCCAGTTCGCCCAACGGCGGGCATTCCAGTTTCGCCTCGCCGGTTTGCTTCGCCACCCGCTCGCGCCAGACCGGCGGGGCCTGCACCTTCCAATCGCCGTGCTGCCGCAGCGTCGCCTCCAGAAAACCCGCCTGCGCGCTGCCGATGCGGTAGCCGCGACCATCCTGCTGCGGCGAGCAATCCTTGAGCACCTCCTGCAAATCCTCCATCGCCCCCGTGTCAAACACCGCCAGCCGGCCGTTCGGCAGCCGCGTGTGGTTCTGGCCCGACAACAGCAGCCGCTGCACCTCCGCCGCCGACAAAACCTCCCCGCCGCCGGACGCAAACACCACGCCCAGATTGAACCATTCCACCCCCGAGGACGTGATTTGAAACTGCGGTTCGATGCGCTCGATGCTCGGCAGCGTGCGCCGTTCCAGTTGCTCCTCCATCGTCACCGTCCATTCGCGTTGCAACTTGAAAAAATCGCGCGCAAAAAAGTTGAGCACCCCCGTCTGCCCGTTCAATTGCAACCGCCCCTGGCTGTCCGGCCCGATGAAACCGTGGCGCTGCAAGCGGGCCAGCGCGGCGCGTTCCGCCCCGGTGTCCCGCGTCGAATAGTGCGTGGGCGCGGCGGGATCCGGCAGCCAGACGCTTTCCGTAATGTCGGAGACCCCCAGCGTCAGGATTCGCGTGCCATAGGCGCATTGCAGCAACGCGGTCAGTTGGGTCGAACCGCCCTTGAGATGCAGCAGCAGGCGCGGCGACTGCCGTTCCAATGTGAAATCATCCAGCTTGAAATTGGCCTCCACTGCCCCCGCCGCCTGCATTTGCGGCCACTGCTGGCCGAGAAACTGCGGCACCTGCGCCCGTGTCAGCCGCACC
>CAZUBG010000002.1:8582-71689 GCA_964618545.1 uncultured Bifidobacteriaceae bacterium
GCCGGGGTCAGGGCCATGGGCGACAATTGGTGATCCAGCCACACCCAGTCCCCCAGCACCACCGGCGCGGCCGCCGGGTTTTTGACGGACAAAACGATTTCGCCGTTGGCCTCCAACGTGGCGCGCAGGCCCGGCTGCCAGGGCTTGACTGAGACCGTCACCGCCTGGGACTTGCCCAGCGAGACGTTCGGATGACCGGCCAGGGTGGGCAGCAGCGGCGCAAAATCCTTGGCGTCCAGTTGCAGCACCGCCGGGGTTTCCCCGTTCGTCAGCACCTCCAACTGTTCAATCAACTTCAGGTCCGGCGCGGAAAACGCAAACGCCCGGCCCTTGGGCAGCGCATTCAAGGGACAGCGCCCGCCGCCCCATTTCGCCTCCAGCACCATCATGATCTTGCCGCGCGCGGCCGCCTGCTCGAAATTCTGCGGCAGGATGATGAACAATTCCGCCTGCTCCCCGCCCGCCTCGCGGACCAGCGAAGACACTTTGCGAACCGGGGCCGGTCCGGCGGCTTTGGCCAGCGGACGCCCCGGCTCAGCGGCGGCGGGAGCCGTGAGCGGCCGCCGGGACTTGATCCAGTGCAACCCCACCGCCACGCTGTGCGCGCAAATCTTCCCCCAGCGCCGGGCATCGGGACAATTGCAGAGGTTATCAATATCAATCCCGGACCGGATCACCATCGAGGCGCGAAACGACCCGTCGCCCGCCTGCACCACGCCGCGCAACAGCGGCGGCTCATAAAACGAACTCAGCACCTTGCCCTGTTCGAGATACGCCCGCGCCAGTTTCACCACATCCCACCCCGCCGCCTGGCTGAGGAGGGCTTCGGTCAATTCAATCGCCATTGGTGCGTCCAGTATGCGTGAGGGGGGGTGGAAACTAAAATCCAAAAGGGCCTCAATCAGTCTTATCCGGACATACTTGGACCAAGCTGGACTCAACCGACGCAGGGACAGGAGGCTGTGGGGACAAACTGTCCCCATCCCGGGGCAAGGGTTGGTTGAACTCCGGTTTATCTGGACATACTTGGACTGGGCCGGGGCGGGACTGGCGGGCATGGGGGGCAATGGTGGCAGGCCAAACATTTCACGTTTGCGGCGTTCGCGTTCCTCGGGGGGAACCCAGGTCTGAACGAGCCAGTCGTGGACTTCGACGTTTTTGGACCACTCCTCGAATTTGGCGACGACTTCCTCCTCGGTTTTCTCGCGTTCCTCCTCAAGCCAGCCTTCCTGGATGTTCAATTTGGCGGCGCTGTGTTCGCCGCGGCGCAAGCGGGTGATGTCCTGGCAGAGGCTGTGCAGGACCCGGACCTTGTGCTGGAATTCGTCGGAGACTTCGCCGTTCCAGTTTTGCAGGAGTGAGGCGTAGCGGGCGGCCAGGACGGTGGCCAGGGAATCGGCGAGGCGGTGGACGGAGGCGGCGAATTCGCCGGCCTCGGCGGCCAGTTCCCGGGCGTCGGCGAGCCAGTCGCGGCGGACCTGCCATTCGGCAAACCCGCCGGCGCGCCATTCGCTGAGGTTTTGCTTGGTGATGGGGGCCCCGTCAAACTGCTGTTGGAGGACGGCCTGGACGTCGGGACGGTCGTTGAGCCAGCGGAGGATTTGGTCGCCCTCGACATTATCATCGAGGCGGCGGTTGAGTTCGTCACGGACGTCGCTGGGCAGGCGCTTGATTATTCCCCCAGCGGCTCATAACCCCTCCTGTTGAAGACGTTGATTAATTTCCCGTTCCCCGGGGATGCGACCGAGCAAGCGCAGGCGAACGGACCGGAGTTGTTCCTCCAGGGTCAGGCCGGAGGCCCGGGTGTTTTCCGCCACGGGCTGATCGAAACGGGCAAAGGCGTGGTCACCGGCCGGATCAGGGTGACGGGTTGGGGAGGTTGGGAGGCATTTGGGTTTGGTTAGTTTCATAATGAGTTCTTGAGTTTTGGGTCAGGAGTAAGCGGGCGGGCGGACGGGATGGGGGAGGAGGGGATGAGCCGTCCCCACCCCACATCGGGGTGGCGCACCGGGCGCTGCAAAGACAACAGCATCTTCACACCCCCGAGTTTAGCACTGGGGGTGGACATCATCGGGGTAACCATAAAAATATTTTCAGAGCGGCCAACCGGGGGCAAGTGGTTGTGGGGCAGGTAGTTGCGGAACAAATGGACGGAAGAAAACCAAAGCGGAAACGGAAACCCCAGGGGAATTTGAACACAAGCAAACGAAGCACGACGGGAAGTCCGGACCGCAACATATAAGCCCACCACGGATTTGGAGCCTTCAGGTGAGTCGGCGAATGATCAAAAATGTCCGTTTGACGAGCCGCATTCCCAGTGGAAATATTCCTCCAACGAACACAAGCGTGTTGACCACCAAGAACCGCATCAGTCTGCCCAATGAAGTCGTCGCGGCGGCGCGACGGCGTTTGAATGATGAAATTTTCTGGACGGTGGACCGGTCGGGGGAATTGCATGGCCGAAAGCTGGAAAAGGCCTTTTCGCGGCCGGGCCGGATGGTGAGCGACCGTCAAACCGGACTGGTGTTTTGGCGCGGAGATGTCACCGACGCCGAGGCGGAGGAAGCCGCCTTGCAGGCCAACCTTTCCCGCCACGATTGATTATCTGGACACCCCCATGCTTGGGCGGCGGGGAACACGGCGGGCGGCAGCGATGCTGGATTCAGCGTTGCTGACACAACCGAAGTGATGATTCAGAAGGTGAGCCGCCAAGAATCCATGGATCAGCATATTTTACAACAAGCCGCTGGTTTTCTTTCGTACACCCAAGTAAAAATTCTCAGTTTAGCGCAAGCCAGAAAACTGGCCGGCAGAAAAAAGGGATGCGCCAAAGCACAAGCGATGTTCAGAGATCAGAACCGCGATTCAAAACCTTCAATCTCCGGCACCAAGGGGGATTCTTGACCTGGCAACACCGTCCGAGAACGGTTGGGAGCCAGCGCTGGCTCAGGGGACAGGGTCGTCCTCTTTCAACAACTCCCGGAAAATGGCTGCGGTTTTAGCGCCGACGGCTGGTGTGCCATTTGACATGGAACGGGGTTATTCCTTGAGCAGGTCGGTGATGAGACTCTGATAACCTTTGGCCTTGAGGGCGAGGACCAGTTTTTGATCGGCCGCCTCGCGCGTCAAACTGCTGTTGAGACGGGTATATGTGCTCCGGTTCAACTGATATTGCTTCATCAAATAAACGGGCATTGGACCGGCAAAGGCAACTGAAAAATCATGGCGCTCGGCACTCCCTGCATCGCGAAGTTGCAGGGAGGACGGACAGATACGCGTTTCTGAACTCGACGAAGTGTCGTCTCGTCCCAAAGCGGCGACCTGTCACCGCACTCCAAAATGGCCTTCAGCCCGAAAACCGCCGACCAGTTCGGGACCAGCGCCCGGGGGTCAAAGACCCGGCTGCCGCAGGCCCTCAATGCTGCTGTTCTTGTTGGAAAAAGTGGTGATGGATTTAAGGCAAATCCAATCCGGATCGGGCCCGTTGTTGCCGCCCACATTCCATTGGGCGGGCGGGGCCCGGAACGCCACGTCGGCACTGTGACCGTCCACAAAGGTCAGCGAGTAGGTGTTGCCATGACGCGTGGAAGGCAGGCTGGCCGCCTGATTCGCCTCCCCCATGTCCACGAGAAACATGGAATCCCCGATGGTGCTGGCATCCTCCTCAATCAACCGCCAGACCTGGTCGGGATGCAAAATCTGGCCCTCGCGCCGAAACAAGGTGTAACTGAGGGTGAGATCATCCGGTGGCGTGTTGAAGGTGGAGAACCCCGTGGGATCGTCATCGGAACAGCCATTCATCCAGCAATTCATGGAAAAACTGCGGACCAGCGGCTGGCCGTTGAGATTCCGACCATCGGCGGGGCAGCGATACACATTGGGGGAACAGACATACGGCCAGATTTTTCCCTGTTGGAGGGCGAATTGATTGGTGCAATCGTAATCCGCCCCGAGGGCGCTGACCGCAGGCGGGGGCTGGGCGGACGCCCACCCCGGACACCAGCAATACGGATTGACGGCGTCGCTGCCGGAACCGGCCGACCAACTGGAGACCAACTGGCCGTCATTGTCATCCGTGTACATTTTGCAACCCAGATTCAATTGCTGCAAATTGGAAAGACATGCGGTGCGCTGCGCGACGATCTTGCCTTTTGACACCACAGGCATCAGGATGGCCGTCAAAATGGCGATGATGGCCATCACGGCGAGCAATTCAATCAGAGTGAACGCTCTTTTCAAGGACATGTAATTAGAAAACCAGATGTTTGCCCGCAACTCAAGCTTTTTTGATGATTTTCGGGCGACCCGGGTTCGACCGAAGGTGGGCGCAACCAATCCTGCCGGCCGGTGTTCATTCAACGCATGAAACCACCGGACTCCGCCCGTCAAACGCTGCGTTTTCTTTTCGCACGCATTACTGGAATTACTCAATTGCACACCGCCCCAACAGTGCTTATCCTATCCGGCAAAATGAATGGCGGCACAAACATTTACCAGGGATGAAGCCGATTTCCCATTATTCATGGCTGGCCTGGTTGTTGATCGCCCTGGTGTTGGGCGGGGTCCGGGCGGAGGCGTCGGTTACGACATCGGGATTTGCGCTGACGGCGTACGATGCGACCAACCTGTTTTTCATCAACACCCCGGTGACGACGTTCATTGATGTGTCCAATGGGTCGGGCTTCACCTTGTTCAACTCTTATGTCACGAACACCTTTTCCGGTCCGGTGACCATTCTCTCCACCACCACCAATGGTTCAGCCACCGAAGTTGGGGCGACCACCAATCCCAGCGACAACACGCTCATCTTTTATTTCGAGAATTTCACCAACGCCGAATCCCTGGAAGTCGCCTTCACCTGGCAACCGCTGACCACCAGTCGGCTCACGAATGTGGTGGAGGCAGCCAGTTCGGATGAGGACATGACCAACACCGCCAGCACCAACCTGGTGTACCAAGTAATCTATGGCGAGGCGGCGGATCTGGAGGTGACGCAGGCGGTGGTCTCCCCGGCCACGATCACCAATGACTGGGTGATCACCAACGACTGGGTGACCTACTTGGTGACGGTGACGAATCAGGGGCCCGGCACGGTGCCGGGAGTGTTGCTGACCAACACCCTGCCGGCAGGCGCGGTCTTGCGCGGAGTGTCGCCGGCCGGAGCCTCGTTCACCGCGATCTCGAACACCGTCATCATCAGTGTGGGTTCGCTGGGTGACGGCGGGGCGGCCAAATATCAATTGACGATCCAACCGACCGTGGCGGGGGCGGCGGCCCTGGTGGCCAGTGCGGGGGCGGCGGGATTGTATGACCCCGGCTTGCTCAGCCAAACCAACAATCAATTATTCGTCACCAATTACCTGACGGCCAACCTGTTGGTGGGAACCAACTCGGGGCAGGTCACCGATCCACAAAACGGTTTAAAGGAACAAACCATCCTGGTCTCCAACCCCGGGGCCAATCCAGTGCCCGCGATCCGGGTGGTGGTGACGGGGTTAACCAATCGGTTGTACAACGCCAGCGGCACCAATTACGGATACAACCCCGGCAGCACCAATGCCGGCAATCCTTTTGTGGTTTACCCTGCGCCACTGGCGGCCAACCATCAGGTGAGCCTGCGCTTGCAGTACACCCCCCGGCTGCCGTTCCCCTTCACGAATGGGCAGCTTCAGGCTTACGCGGTGCCGGCGTCGGTGTTGAATTACGCCCCCCTGGCCGCCAGCACTTATGGAACCAACCTCAATTTCAGCCGCATCATCCAACTGGCCAACGACGGCGACCTGCTGCTGGAGTTTCCCTCCGGCCTGACCAACACTTACACGGTCGTTTACAGTGACAATGTGCAGTTTGGCAATGCCATGATCGCGCTCCCGGTCATCGTGCCCGCCGCCAACCGCACCCAATGGCTGGATTATGGCCCGCCGGAAACGGTGAGCGCCCCGACCAACTCCAGCCAGAGGTTTTACCGAGTGTACTTGAACCCATGACTTTTCACCGGCCGCCCGTCAACCCGTTATGAGCCATCTGCGTTTAACCAAATGGTACGCCGGAGGACTCCTGGCCTGGACCGCCGGCTGGGCGCTCCCGGCGCAGGCGCAATTTTACGATTCCGAGATCACGGATACTTTCGGCGGAAATCCCGGCACCAACGCCTTCATTCGCATCCCGAAGGATACCGATGACTGGACCCGCCATTTCCGCCTGGGAGCCATGGTCGGCATGAACATCAGCGCCAAATTTGGGATGACGGGCAGCTTCGGGGTTTCCGGCAACAATCCCGCCGCCGGGAAGTTTGACGACGGGTACGTTTACCCGGACCAAAGCGGAGACCCGACCCACACCGGTTACTGGGGATACAATAATGCGTCGCAACTGTCCGGAAACACCCTGACCATGCATGCCATCACCTCCTTTTCGACCGGGGCTGCGGAATCGCAAAGCGACGGGGGGTTTCAGCCGGGACTGGATGTGGCTTATGGCGACAACCTGTGGTACTGGCGACACGCCCGCGTGGGCTGGGAACTGGGCTTTGGCTGGCTGCCCATTAACATCACCAGCACCATTAACCACGAGCCGGTTTACGTCAGCCAATCCGTTTACACCTTCAACACCGGTGGCATTGTGGTTCCCGGCGCGCCGTATCAGGGCGGTCCGAGCGGGGTGGGGGAACCCATCATTGCTTATCCGGCCAACGGGTTTACCCCGAGTTCCACCACGAACAGCGCCTCCGGCACCTTGTCCGGGACACATACGCTGGACGCCACGCTTTACACCCTTCGGCTGGGCCCCTCGTTTTATTGGGATTTGTCCCGGCGCTTCAGCTTGGATCTGGCGGCGGGCCCGGCGGTGGGACTGGTCACGGGCGCATACAAATACAACGAAGTCATCACCACCGCCAGCGGTGGCACCCCGAATTCCGGCGAGGTTTCCGGCTTGGATGTGGTGTATGGCGGCTATGTCAATGGCACCTTCCTGTACCACCTCAAAAACGACGCCGACGTCTACCTGGGAGCCCAATTCATGCCCATGACGGATGCCACTTTCAGCGGCTCCGGCCGCACGGGGCGCCTTGATCTGGGCGGGCAACTCTATTTCTCCCTGGGCTTCAACTGGGCGTTTTGACGGCTTCTCCTCGTCCCCCTGGCGGCGGCGGCCGAGGAGACGAGGATCAGGGCATTTCCATCAAATCTATCACGTTGCGTCCGAACCCCTGCGGGAAACAGTCTTTTCCATCAATTCGCTTAAGTTGAGCCCGGGGAACCCATCGTCTCTCATTCCGGCCGACCACTCCCGTCCCCGCTGAAAATGTTTTGACTTGGTCCTGGATTCGGGGATAGTCAGCACCAAGTTCCACCGATGAAAAGCAAAATGCGACGCATTGCGGTCGTCGGCCTGCCGATGCTGCAATCCGTGAATAATCTGGGCAGCGTGGCCATCGCCAATTACGCCGAACGCCGGGGCAACTGGCGGTTTGTGCTCGGGGCGGAGGCGACGGTGGCGGCGTTTCAATTTTTGCGCACGGTGGAGTGCGACGGGGCCATCGTCCGCATCCTCTCACCGGCCATGAAGCGCGAGGCGCTGAAGGTGCGCGTGCCCCTGATCAACGTTTCCTCGTGGCTGGATCATCCCGGGGTGCCGACCGTGCGCCACGATTACCAAACCTGCGGCCGGCTGGCGGCGGAGCATCTGATCGGGAAGGGCTTCCGCCGGTTCGGCTGCGTGCTGGTGCCGGGGGGATGCATTCCCAAACGCTGCAAAATGTTTTTGGAAACCCTGCAGAAGCGGGATTTAAAAGCCAGTTTGTTCCATTTGCAAAATCCCAGGCCCTTCCTGCGGCAGCCGGTCTCCACCGGCGAACACCGGCGCTTTGTGGAATGGATCCGCACCCTGCCGCCACCGGCGGCGCTGGTGCTGATGGACGACTGGGACGCCCCGGTGCTGATGCGCGCCTGCCAGGAGGCCGGCCTGGCCATCCCCCGCGATCTGGTGGTGCTTTCCATCGGCCTCCACAGCGAGACCCTCGCGCAGTGTCCGGTGCCGTTGAGCGCCGTCCAGGAGGATCATGAAACCCAAATGAAGACGGTGGTGGAAAGCCTGGAACAGATGATGTCCGGCGCCCGGATGGCCGACCGGCTGGTCGAGGTGCCGCCAGTGGGGGTGGTTGAGCGCGCCTCCACCGCCACCCTGGCGATTGAAAACCGGGCGGTGGCGCGTGCGCTGGATTATATGCGCGCGCATCTCGGGCAGCCCATCAACATCGCCACCGTGGCGGATGAAACGGGAATTTCGCGCGCCACCCTCGACCGCCAGTTTCAAGAGGAGACCGGCCGGACGCCGCATGATTATCTGGTGGAAGAGCGGATTGGCCGGGCACAGGAAATGTTGCAGGCCCGCCCGCCCGCCAGCCTTGCGCAAATCGCCCGGACGTGCGGATTTGCCAATCGCCGCCGGTTGAACCTGGTGTTCAAGCAGGTCACCGGCAAATTGCCCGCCCAGTGGCGGCGAACCCCCGGATCGTTACGCCCTGTAAAATAGCGCCGTGCGAACCCCGCAGCCCATAAACCGCATCCTCCTCAAACGAGTTTCGCAACCCGTTTTAAGATCTCAAAATTTGACACCCATTAAACAGGCGACCGGTCCTGGCGCAAAGGGCCTGTCCGCCGCCGACTCCAGTATTTCCTACGGCCCCGCCTTTAACCGGTAAAAGCGGCGGGGAATGCCGGCGGCATTGGGATCCACGATCAGCATCGGGCCGCCCGGACTCTGGAAGGACAGGAGGGAAAACCAAGTGATCAGATTCGAGGAGTATTCAATGGTATAGGTGGTGTCCGGCGCGGAGACGAAACCGAATTGAAACGAGCCGTCGGAATTTTGTCCGGGCGCGTACAACTGCGGTCCGGCCACCGTCCCGTTGGTGGTGGTGATCACCAGCACCAACGACTGGGTGGCCGACTGGTTGGAGCTGTCGAACAGGGTGACGTTCAGACTGTGAGTCCCCGCCGTGCCGCTCAGCGCGGTGCCAAAGAGCAGGCCGTTGGTGGACAGCCCAAGGCCGGAAGGCAGGGAGCCCGTTCCCAGCTCCACTCCCCAGGAATAGGGCGGCAAACCGCCGACAAACTGGAGTTGGTTCGAGTAGGCCACACCAATCACCGCGTTCGGGAGCGAAGTGGTCACGATTTGAAGCGAGGGAGCCACCGTCAGCGAAAATGACGCCGTGACATTGGTCGGGGTCTGGTCGGTGACCTGGATGGTGAAATCAAAAGCACCGCTGTTGGTGGGGGTTCCGGAAAGAAAGCCCCCGCTGGACAAAAACAATCCGGGCGGCAGGGAATTGGACACCACCGCGCAGGAATAAGGCGGCTCGCCGCCGGAGGGACTGAACGAGAAGTTGTAACCGGCATTGACAACCCCGGACGGAAGGGTGCCACCGGCCAGCGACAGAGGCATGGGGGGAACGGCGGTGAAGTTGACGACGGCATTGGTGGGCGGGATGGTGACGACCGGATAATTGGTGATGGTCAAATCATACAGGGTGGACAACCCGTCATTGCCGCAACAGTTGACGCCCACGCTCCAGGTTCCCGGCACCGCGCCCAGGGAATAATTGCCGCTGCTGTCCGTGTCCACATAGGCTTGATAGCCCGCGCCATAGACCGTGCCGGTGACATTGATTCCGACCCCGGCCAGCGCCACGCCGAACTCGTTCTGCAGATGGCCGGAAATCTCCGCACCCGCCGGGATGACGGTGAAGTTTTGCTGGATGGCCTGGCCGGTGGCCGGAAAGCCGGGGCTGCTACTGCTGATCAAATACGACGCGGGAGGGAGCGATGAACTGTCCGGGCCCCAGTTCCATTCATTAGACCCGCCCTGGATGGCAATGCAGTAGTTGCCGTTGGCATCACTGATCCCGCTGGCGGTGTAGAGCCCCAATTCGTCCTGGGCGGAAACGCTGAGGTTGGTGAACGGCACGCCGTTGGTATCGGCGATCCGGCCGTAAAACAGCGCGGTGGCTTTGTACACGGTGATGTTCTGGCCGGCCACGTTTCCGCCGCTGGTGTCCACGGACAGCGAATTCTGCGGCGCCACATAGGCGCGTTCCGCCAGGTGGCCGTCGTCCACTTTGATTTTCCACACGGCCGGGGCCACGGAGGCGGAGTAATTGCCGTTGGAATCGGTGAGCGCGATGGCCCTGAGGCTGCCGGATTTGAGTTCCAACAGCACGCCTCCCAGAATGTTGCCGGAGGTGTCACTGACGTTGCCCGAGATGGCCACCGTGCCGTTGGTCGCGGAAAGAGTGTTCGTGACGGCCAGCCCGTTGCCCAGGCTGACCTGGGGCGCGAACGAGGTGTCCGCGAAACAGCCGGGGGTCAGCGCCTGTATGGAATAGGACCCGGGATTGAGGTTGATCTGATAATTGCCGTTGGCGTCCGCCTCCGTCGCGCCGGCATAAATGCTTTCCGTCCCCTCCGGCATCAACGCCACCACGAGGCTGTGGGGCAGCGGCGTCAGGCCGTTGCTGTAAACAACGCCACTGACAGATTGACCGGTGCTGGAATTCGTGATGACCAAGGCCGCTGTCACCGGGGTGAAGGCCTTGGTGGGGCTGGAAAGTTTAAAGACGTAATTCCCGACCAGGTTGCCCAGCACGCGGGGCGGGGCGAGGTTCAGGGCGGTGGTGATGGCTCCGGTCGCGGAGTTGCTGTCGAAAGGCACATTGTTGTTGGTGATGCCGCCCTCCACAAAGGCGGCGTTATCGGTGATCTTAAAGGCATCCACCAGCGGGTCGTTGGTTTGAATCACGCCGGAGCCGGTGAGATCAAGGTAACGCTGGATTTGGACCTGGCCTCCGCTGGGAATGCCGCCAATTTGCAGGGTGACGGCGCCTGAAGAGTAGTTGCCGATGACGGGGGGATTAATGCTGAAGGTGACCTGGGCCTGACAGGAGAAAATTGCCGACACTACAAAAACCGGCAGCAAAACAAAAAAACAGTTCAACATTTTCTTCATGATTGGCAATTTTGTGATTGAGATTAGCAGAGGGACGGGCTGCCGACAAGATTTGAGCACGGGGCGATTTTTTACGCGATCCGCTTCGGTAAGGACAAACGGGGCTGGGGGGCGGACGGCCACAGGAAATTTTTAACCGGTCCTTTGTGTGTTTAATCGTGTTTTATCGTTTTTCCCGATTGGGCTGGGGGAATTTGACCGGTCCAGAGGTTGCCGCTGCAATGTGCCTGAATTGCATATGCAATCCGAATCCGCCGCCGATTGCCTTCGACTTTCGGCCGCATGGGCAGTCCCATGTCTCGGACACAAAGATGGCACAGCGGGGCGGACATAGCAAGTCTAACATTAACATTTTTTGAAAAAAAGCGCCCCGGCTTGCACCGGGGCGCGTGATGGGTTCAATGAATGTTATTGGGCGGTGATAAAGTAGAACTGACAGGTCGCCGGGAGGTTGGTGACGCTGAACACGCCGGCGGTGCCGCCAAAGACCTCGCCGTTGACCACCTGGAAGGGGCCGGTGAGGGTGCTGGCCTGCCAGAGGGTGCTGGCCCTGGCCGGGTTGGCGGTGAATTTCAGCACGGCTTGCTTGTTGGTGACGCTGATGCCGACCCCGGTGATTGCGGCGGGCGCCTCGGTGGGCAGGCTCCAGGAGCCGCCATTATATTGCAGACCGGGCGTGGCCGCATAGGCGCTGACATAGTTCTGCGGCACGAACGCGCTGTTGAGGGTGGGGAAGCGGGACAGGGCGCTGTTGGTGGGCAGACTGGCGGCATTGTAAACCACGCGGTCCACCAAATAGCCGCTGCCATTGCGCAGATCAATCACCCCCTGTCCGGTGGTGGGCAACGAGAGACTGCCGGCGGACGCGGGAACTGAACCGACCCCGGACGGCAGCGTGGGGGAACCGGAGCCGCCGCCGCCATAAACCACAATCGCGTTGGACGAATTCAAATAAACGTCACTGCTGGCATCAAAGCTCTCCAGCGGGCTGTTGGGGTTGCCGCTGTCAATATCCCAGCCATTCGCGCCGCCCTGCATGTCATAGCTATTCGTGGCCTGGCTGGCGATTTCGACGTATTGGTCATTGGCCAAAATGCCCTGGGTGTCAGACGGGCGGCCCAGCGGATTGAACAAGGGCGAGCTGGTGTTGGTGGTGGGATTGGCCAGGAATTCCGTGATGGCCATGTGCTGCTCATCCGGCGTGGGCACATAGACGGTCCAGGACTGGGTGTACACCGTGCCGCTGGTGCTGGCCACGACGAGACTGACCACATAGTTGGTGCCGACATCGTTGGTGGAGGGGGTGAAGTGGAAGATGGCCGTGCCGGTCAGACCATTGGTGACATTGGACCAATAAGCGTCGGCGGGCAGGCCGTCGGTCAGGGGGGTGAGGGTGACGATGCCACCGGCGGCATCGCCGATGCTGGCAAAGGTGGTGAGGGTTTCCCCCGGGGGCAAAACGCTTTCCGAGAACGTGTTGGTTTGCAAATCGCCATGGCGAACAAGGTTGGACAAATAATTGGTGATGTGGAGGTAGGAAATGACGTCCGCGTAGCGGCTGGGGGTGAATTCGTAACCGGCAACCCCGGTGTCATCGCCATAATAACCCAGCACCCCATACATGGTGACGGGGCCGGAGGGCTTGGGCTTGCCGGGGATGTCGGTGTAATAGTTCAGATAGATGTCGAAGGTTTCGCCGGCGGCATTGGTGAAGGAGAAACCGGGCAAGGGGTCGGTCAGCACCAGATTGTTGTTGTTGGTGATGAATTCATTGTCGCCGGAACCGAAGACGGTGCCCGCCGTGAGGTTGATGTTGGAGGCCACGCAATAGACCCCCTGCAACAGGAACAACTGCGCCTCAGTGACATTGGGGTCAAACGGCAGGGCCTGGGCCGCCGGCAGGGGATTGTTGGTGCTGATCACGGTGACCTTGGTCTGGGGATTGGAATAAACCGGCTCCAATTCAAACAAGCCCGCGTACGAGGAGATGGGGGCCTGCACGGTCACCAGGGCGCCGGCGGGGGGACGGTTGGTGCTGTTGGCGCCGTCCCAGAAAATGTCAATGCCGGAGGAGGCGTCCTGCATGTAGAACTCGGTGTTGGCGGTGCCGGTCATGTTGGTCCAGGTCGTCACGATGCCGGTGATGGTGTAAATGGAGGTGGTGTTGGTGGGGTCAAAATTGTCATCCACCATGGATTTGAGGGTGGCGATGGAGACCGATTGGATGGGATTGACGGTCAGCGTGGCCAGGGAACTGATGTTGGTGCCGGCGCGGTTGGTCACGGCGACGTAATAAGCATTGCCCGAGAGGTTGTTGGAAATGCTGTTGAGCAGGCAGGTGGCGGCGGTGGCCCCGGCGATGCCGTTGGTCTTGAGCGTGCCGGCGCTGTTGGTGACATAGTACCACTGATACCCCGGCGGCGGCACGCCGGTGGCCGTCACGGAGAAGGTGGCGGTGTCGCCCACATTCAAGTTCTGGCTTTGCGGTTCGGCGGAAATCGCGGGCGCGACCGCCGAGGCGTATACGGTGAGTTGCGCGCTGCGGCTGGCCAGGGAGCCCGCCGCATTGCCAGCCACGCAGAAATAGGCGCCGGAAGAGGTGGTGAGGACTCCGGGCAGGGTGAGGGTGGCGTTGGTTTGATTCGGCAGCGGGTTGCTGAGACTCTGATAATACCATTGATTCGTGAAGGGATCGCCGCCGAACAGGGAGGTGAACGAGACGGTGTCCCCGACGATGGCGCTCGGATCGTTCTGGGGTTGGGTGACGACGAACGGCGGATTGGAGCCGACGGTGGCGGGAACCACCTCACCGAACGTGGTGCCAACGAGCAGGTTGGCAATCGAGACGGGACCGATCCCTGACACATTGCGCAGCCCGAAACCGGCGGTGGAGGCGTTGGTGCCGCCCCCCAGACCCACCGCTCCGGTTGAGACGGCCACCTCGGAGGCGGCGGAATCAGATTCACTGGCCGGGGCGGTCGGACTCACCCACAGGGTGGAGATGCCCGTGGAGAGCACATAACGGACCACCACGGCGTAGGCCTGCCCCACGGCAAGATCCTGCAGAACAACATTCGTCGTGGAACTGGCGGAGCTGGAGACCCCAAGACGATAATATCCCGAAGCGGCCCCGGTGGTGGTCACGAGCACTTTGGCGCGAAAATCGTAATTGGTGTCCACCAAATAGCTGAAATAGGCGCTGCTCGTGGTGGAGGGCGCCGCCCCCTCCGTCAGCGTATAACTGTAATACAGGGCGGCCACCGGCGCGTTGCTGGGAAAGAAGTACACCGGCTGGGGGGCACTGATGACATACCCCACGACATTGGTGGCGATGCCGTTGGTGAAATAGGTGCGCGGATAATCGGACGTGACGGAAGCGCCGCCGGACAGGAACGCCGCATTGTTGGCCACCGTAACCGCCGTGCCCACTGAATCGCCCGGCCCCTCGGACCAGATTTCATCAGACACATTGGTCAGATTGCCGTTGGCGTAGTTAAAGTTATCTTGGATCAGCACATAGGCCCGCGCGCTGAAGGTCAGCAGCATGAGCAGCAGCAGACTGCCGGTTTTCGTCAGGAATGTTTTCATGGTTGGTTTCATGGTTTTGATTGGTTCAGGTCATTTTTTATTGAGTTATACCATTCTACACAGACTGTTCCTCCTGTCCCGTTACATTCAGGTGAACATCACTGTCGGTACAGGTCCCAAATGATGTCCGGGTTGTCTATTTCATCACGCGGATCGGGAGAGGGGCTGGGGTTGATCACATACTTCCACTTGTAATAACTGGCGTGACCATCGGCGAAAGTAATGTTGCCGCCCAAATTGTGCCGTTGGGGAAAATACATCCAGCGGCAGGCCGGGAAACAGCCATTCTCAGTATTTTCCCCGCCCACCGTGGTGACATAGCCTTCCAAGGTTGGGCTGAAGGCGGCTTCGGTCATGAACACGGTGGCGGTGGGATTGTGCAGGGCGCTGAATTTCGGCTCTTTGGGATACGCCAGACTGGTGTAACCGTCGTGAATGTAGGAGGTGGCCTTGAGATCCAGGTTCATCTTGTAACAAAAGAACCCGAATTTCCCCCCCTGCAAAAAGTCGGCCTCGTTAATCGCCACGGCGGTGCTGGGGCACATCCAAATCTTGCCCAGGTTATTGCCGGGAAAGGGGTATCTGGACTGGTAACCACCGCTGTTGGCGGCATAATAGGACAACGGATGGTCCCCCTCCAGGGGCGGCAGCAAATTGAACCAGGCACAGGGGTCGTAGGGGGTGCCGGGCACGTCGGGAGTTATGACCGCGGGATCTTCATAACACGCATAGTTTTCGCTTTCATCGGTTCCGTCACGCGGAATGTAATCACCCCCATCCGTGGCATAAACCATCAACCCCAACCCCCACTGATGCAGATTGCTCAGGCAGGCGGTGGTCTGCGCCCTGGCCCTGGCCTTGGCCAGCGCCGGCAGCAGCACGGCCGCCAGGATGGCGATGATCGCAATGACCACCAACAATTCAATCAGCGTAAAAGCCCGCAGTTTTCTCATCTTATCGTTGTAAGACAAATGCGCTGAATGGATCCTTATTATTGCATCGCAGACCGGCATTGATAACACCCTTTCAAATCATCACCGCCAGCCCCCCGCCGCAACCACCATTGGCTGGCTAGGATTAAACATTTACACCTCCGGGATGCCGCTTCAATGGCAGTCTGGTTACATTTCCGTGACAAGTTTATTGGGTGGTGATAGGGAAGCTTTCATGCACTTCGTTCCCCATCAAGGATGAAAACACCCAGCCGTTTCTGGCAGGCCGACGCCGGGTCCGGGGACCCGGCCTACAGGTTGGCGCCCCTCGCCCGGCGTGAAAAGCCGGGCGATTGTCAGGCCGTCGCTCCGCGACTGCGGCGAGCTCGCGGAGTGACGCTTGAACCCGGCCACGAACATTGCATGCCGGCCGGCCGGAATCACCCGCCACCAACTTGCATGAATTGGGCAATGCAGGCGGACAGTTCCTCCGGACATTCCAAGGGGAGGAAGTGCCCGCCCTCCAGCGTGACGGCTTGGGCGGCCCCCAGGAAGGGCAGCATTTTTTCCGTTTGATAGGCTGTGTGGTAGATCGGATCATGCCGGCCGGTCACCAACAGCGTCGGCAGCTCCAGCAGGCCAATGGTGGATTCCAGCGAGGTCCACACGGACATTTCCCCGGTGGCCACCAGCACGTCGTGCGGAGTTTCCGCAATGAACTGGCAGTAATCCTTCACGATCTCATCCGGGGCGGCGGGGCCAAACCACGGCCGGAAGACGCGCTGATTGTTCCGCCAATCGCCGGCTTGACGGCAAATCAGCAGGCCGGCGTCACGGTCAAACGCCACCCCCGCCGGGGCGACGGGGGCCACAAGGATTTGCGCCGGAATTCTATCCGGATGTTTCGCGGCCAGACAGCACGCCAGCTTGCCGCCGAAACTGAAACCCACCGGCACAAACCTGGCTGCGCCCGCCTCATCGGCCACCGCCAGCACGTCCGCCGCAAAAGTGTCCCAATCGTAACCGTCCGCCGGATGGTCCGACCGGCCATGACCGCGCAGGTCAGGAATCAGCACCCGAAAACGCTTTCCATCCAGGTGTGGCAGCACCGCGTTCCAAGTCGCCCCCGTGCCGCCCCAGCCATGGAGCAACAGCAAGGTCACCGGGCCGGACCCATGCGTTTCGTAATAAATCTCCACCCCGCTTCGGGTCTTCGCCCTTCCTCCTTTCATAACGCATAATTCATGATTCCCCCACTCACGCCCTTCGCAATTCCCAAGCCAGGCGCTGGGCCTCCACCCGGCTTTGCACCCGCAGCTTGACGAAAAGATGTTCGATGTGCTTTTCCGTGGTGCGGCGGCCAATGCCCAGCAGCGTGGTGATTTCCAAGTTGGTTTTGGCCTCGGAGATCCAGTGCAGGATTTCCGCCTCGCGGCCGGTCAACTCATAACGCGCCGCCATCGGGGCGTTGAGCTTGGTCCGCTCGCGCACGAGGGTGAGCGTGAAGGAACCATCCCCGGCCCGCCCCCAATGCACCACGAAACGATACCCGGACGGGGAGGACACACAGAATTCCGAAGCCGAAAAGCCACGGGGCAGGACCGCCTGGGCGGCATGGTCCAGGGCCGTTTTCAGGGCCGGGGGCAGGTGGGCGGCCGGCTCCGTCCGGCCCGGATGAAACTCAGCGAGCCATTCGCACGCCAAGGCGCTCTGCCAGCGGATGCGGCCGTCCGGCTCCGCCGCCAGCACCGCCCGGCGCATCGCCTGGAAGCCCTCGCCGATGGCCGCCAGACTGCGGGCGGCCGCCGCCGCCTTGCGGGCGCACTCCTGTGCGGACGCCAGGTGGGGCGCGATGAAGGCGAGCACGGCGCGGTCCCGCTCCGAGAAATCCCGATCCGAGCGGTTGAAAGACAATCCCGTCCGCCGCGCCGCGCGTTGATTCGGGAAGGATACCAACTGATGCCGCATTTGCAGATGCCGGTAGTATTCCTGGTAAAAGGCCGTCTCCCTCAATTGCCGCACCGTGACGACGTCCGAGATTTTGACCGGGACCGTCTGGTCGCCCTCCCACATTTTGAACAAGGGATGCGAGCAGAACACGGCCTTGAACCGGTGGTAAATGGAGCGGACGTCAGGCCGGTCCGGGTGCGTGTGGATGACAAAGCGGCCCTGATGGAGGTCAATCTCGTTGTAGGCAACATAATCGGCGGGCACCAAGCGTGCCAGCACCGACAGCAAACCTTGGGAAAGCGGCCCCGCCGCCGCGCCGTGATAAACCTCCTGCACCGCGCGCGAACACGCCGCCCAATCATGATGCGAGAGCCGCATGTTGATTCCGGGCCGCCTTCTGCCGGCCGCCCAGGCCGCAGCATTAGCGTCGTCTATAGGCTACATAACTGCTTATGGATTGCAAGGAAAAAATGCGTATGGATACGCATGGGCGGGGCGGGCGCTCCTTGGTAGGGTTTGATGTTGCGTCAGGAATATCATGGATCAGGGTCGAAAAATAGCGCCGTTTTGACGATCTGCGGGATCATTTTATTATGAATGTGCCGAACAATGTCGAGAGGATCGCCCTAATTACTTTTTCCACTTGGGCTGTCTTGCTTTTCCTGACCGGGTGCCACACGACTCCCCCCCAGCGAAAACAGGAATCGGGGCAAAATTCGCCACAGGCAACGCCAACCAATAATGCATTCGTCACAAATTATGTATCGGTAACGAAAGCGCCACCGCCAACCCCAACCAATCCGCCAACAGGCCGACCCCGAGTTCATAGCATTGGCGATTCCAGTCCTTGTGTTGTGTTTAATGCAGGCAATGAATTGATAATCCCCATTCGGGGGCAGGATTTGATGGACGATGCCAGCGATGTCTCGATTGATGTTCAAACCTCTGTCCCACTGATTCCTGGGGTGGATTATTATCTGGACACGACTAACAGTGAGGTCACTCCATCCCTGATCTTTCTGCGGTTCACCAGCCACGCCACCTCGAATTTTTCTTCCAAGGACCGCCTCTCCGTCAATATTAATATCAGCGAGAAGCCCATCAACGATGGAAGCCTTCAAAGCGTGTACGAAATGGCTGAATTTCAAAGGCTGGTCCTTGCCCGCAAATTCACCTTGGAAGAGATGACCAACCTTATGGCGGGCAACGTGGATGCAAAAACGGCCCGGATGTTGGGATACAAGGCGGTGTTGGCCAATTGGAGTGATGCCCAGATTGCCGCATTGACCAACTGGTTTAACATGAACAATCCCATCGTGCCGCAGGTCGCGCAAGCGTTCATTGAAGCCGCCGCATTGACCAACTGGTTTAACATGAACAATCCCGCATCGCAATCCGGTGTTGGACACGGCCCCAACGCTGTCGCGGCCGGGCCGCAACCATCATCCAGCGTGACACAAAATTTAATGGATGCCATAACAGAGGCAAGAGTATTCAAGAATACCGGCGTGATTGAGGTTCAGCGTGCGCCTAGAGCCGCATTGCTGGCTTCCATATCACGGACCTTTATTCTGTACAACTCACAGGATTACCGAACCAAAGTGCTGGCCGGGCAGATTGAACTGCAAAATATCAGCGCGTATCCGTTGAATTTCAATGAATCCAAAAAACTGTTTGGCGATTTGGTGGCGATAAATTTCTTTGCCGTTCGACTGACCCTGCACAATCCCACCGACCAGGACCAGTTTGTCAGTTTGGGAACGGTTACGGCCTATGGCCGGGCCTTGGTGAAGACAGACACGACCAATTCCGGACCAGTTTTTACCGTTCCCATCAACATGACGCCACAAAGCGAGCAGCAGATTTACACCATGGTTCAAAGTGCAAAAGGTCAGATCTGGCCGTGGAATAGTGAGCACGATGGGGATTCCGTTCGGGATTGGTTTTTCGGGGGGTTGGATTTTGCCGGGGCCCTAGCCGCCGCCTACGGGACAAGTTTTGGAGCCTCGGAAGATTATGTCAAGGCTGTGGCTTTAGCCACGGGTGCGGCCTTTCCCGCTTTGGGAAAATTATGGGAAGACCAGCGTCCCTTCCATTTGTTGAACATTAACAATTTTTCAATGCCGGATGTCGTTAAAATCCCCAAGGGAGGGGGGAGCATGGATGGAAAGTACATTTTCTTTTCCAAAGGGCCCCTGCAGGGCCTTTTACAGGATCCTAATATGCAAGATGTTTTTACTGATAGTGATTGGGATAAGTTCAAGAAAAAGCCGGGGGAGTTGGCGAAAAGGTTTTCTGCTCCGCCGGTTTCCCTGGCGTTTGACAGCCTGCAAATACCTTATGAAAATTCTTACATTCAGTCACAGAATATCACCTCCAATATCCCGCCCACTGCTCCCACGATTCTCGTTGATCTCACCAACCAAACGGCGGACATTTCCAAATCCGTCGCCTTTGCCGTCAAGGTCGCCGGAACCGCTCCGTTTTCATATCAATGGCATTTCCAGCAGACAAACCTCATTAACGGAGTCAACGACTCCAGCCTCACGCTGACCAACTTAAACGAAACCAACTTTGGAACTTATTCGGTTACCATCACCAACAATTACGGCCAAATTAACACCTTCGCAACCCTGACCAAAATCATCCCCCCCTTCATTACTCTGCCACTGCAGGGCGATAAGGGCGATTCTGTGAAAGAATCCCAAACTACCAACTACACCTTTAAAGTGATGGCCGGTGGCGACACCCCGCTCAGTTATCACTGGTTTGTTTGCAGCGGCTCCACCACCAACCTTATTCCAGACGCGACTGGCACCAATTACACTCTCAAACCCGTTACCAACGGCGATACAGGCACATATTTTGTTGTTGTCAGTAATAAATCCATCTTTGCAACAAAATCCCAGACAAATTTGACGGTGAACCCATAAATGCGTAAAGGAAATAACGGACCCGGTTTGGTGGTCGCACGGGGAAACGCTGTAAATGGCACGCTGCCGGGCGTTTAGCGAGGGTTTCAGGCGTGTCAGCGGATGCATGGCGTTTGGACGTAAGCGGTGAGCCGAAAGCCTTCTTTACAGGGCAACTCCAGACGGTGCAGAGAGGCGGCAAAGATTGGCTCTGAGCGGTGCGGCGGTTGTTTAAGAAATAGCATGAATCGCTGCCGCAAAAAACAACGCCCATAGCGGAATCCTTTTATTATGCATTTACAAAATAATGGGCAGAGGAATGCCATAATTATTCTTGCCAGTTGGGCTGTCCTATTTTTCTTGACCGGGTGCCACACGACTTTCAACGATCAAAAGCAAAGTCCGCCACTTGCAATGAACCCGCCAACAGACCGGCCCCGAATCCAGAGTATTGGGGATTCCAATCCTTGCATTGTTTTTACTGCCGGGAAGGAATTGCTAATCTCCATTCGAGGGCAACACTTACCAAATCGTGCCAGTGATTATTCGGTTTATGCGCAAACGTCAGTCCCATTAATCCCTGGGCTGGATTATTATCTGGTCACGAATAACCTTGGTGCTACTACATCACTCCTCCTTCTTCGGTTCACCAGTCACGCCACCACGAATTTTTCCTCCAAGGATCGTCTCTCAATCAATATCAATATCAGCGCAAAGCTGATCAACGATGGCAGCCTGCAAAATGCGCACGATATGGCTGATTTTAAAAGGCTGGTTTTTGACCCCAAATTTACCTTTGAACAAATGACCAGCAATCTGGTTGGAAATATTGATACAAATACGGCCTGGATTTTGGGATACAGGGCGGTGCTGGCCAATTTGAGTGCTGCGCAGATTGCGGCATTGACCAACCGGTTTAACATAAACAATCGTGCCCCGGGTGCTTCGCAAAAAGCAACGCAATCCGGGACTGAGAACGACCGTGTTGATTTCAAAACAAATTGGTATTTGACGCAAGCTTTAATGGCTGGCGTGAGTGAAGCGGAAGCATTCAAAAATTCCGGCAATATCGCTTTTTGCCAGGCGCCTGAAGCCACCTTGCTGGCTTCCATGTCACAGGATTTTGTTTTGTATACTCAACAGGATTATTTATCCCAAGTGCTGGCCGGTCAGGTTGAACCACAAAACATCACCGCCTACCCCCTGGATTTCATTCAAGCAGAAAAAATGTTTGGTGGTTTCGTGGCCCGGCACTTTTATCCCGTGCGCCTGACCATTCAGAATCCCACTGATCAGGATCAGTTTATCAGCCTTCAAAAAATCATCCTCTATGGCTGCGCCCTGGTTTCTGCCGACACCAACAATTCAGGCCCCACTATTACCATTCCAATCATTATGGCCCCCCAAAGCAATCAACAAATTTACACCGTGGGAAGTGATGATGACTCCAGCAGGGATTGGGTTTTTAGTAGCCTGGATTTTGACGGCGCGCTCGCCACCGCGTATCAGACCCGCTTCAGTGCCGACCGGGACTACACAAATGCGCGCTTCCTCGCCAAGGCCGCTTTGGGCAAATTGTGGGAGGACAAACGTTTTTTTTATTTAATAACAATCAACAACTTCGCCATGCCCGACGTCGTGGAGGTGCCCAAGGGCGGAGGCTGCCTGGATGGGAAATACATTTTTTTCTCCAAGGACTGGTTACTGGGTGTTTTGCAGTATTCTCCTTCTATCCGAAAGGCCTTTGACATTGATCGCTTAGCCGGTGGTGACTCCCCCCGCAAGTTGGAAAAATACTTTTCCTCCATGCCCATTTCCCTGACGTTTGACAGTCTGCAAGTTGGTTACGCAAACTCGTTCATGCAATCACAATAAAAGGGAGCGACCCACAGTTTTGATCGCTGCTTCCTTGATTCTTGTAATGGAGGCCGCGTAACTCGGTATCCCGGGAGGACCCTCCGGCCATAAACCGGTGTTTCAACGTTGGGGACCTGCCCCGCGCGCGACAAGCCCACACGAACGGCTGAAATTTATTCTCACTCATACCGTTTGTCCGATTCAAGCCGGTGCTGGTTCCGCGAGGATTCAGTCGTCCCTGCGCGAAGCCTGCACGTCCGCCCTCACCCACAGAAGCCAGTTTAATCCCACAGCCCCTCACCCGGCCTGCGGCCACCCTCTCGCGTTCCCACGCGCGAGGGAAGAGTCCCCTCTCCCAGGAGAGAACGCCCTGACAATTTTTCGCGCATTGCGCCCTTGAACCGGGGTGTCTTCGCAAAGTGGGACAGGCTTCCAGCCTGTCACCGGGGACTGACAGGCTGGAAGCCTGTCCCACCAACAACAAAAAAGGGCGGCCGTCGCCGGCCGCCCTGGTGGTTAAAACTCGAACGCCGGCTTAATGCACCAGCCGGTAGAAACCGGCGGCGTTGGTGCCAATCAAGTTGGTGTAAGGACTCGTGGCCCCGGGAACCGCAATGTAAGGCCCGGCCACGTTCGTGGAGGTCTGCAGGTTAAACGCGGCATTGGTCCAGGTGAGAACCAAATTCCCACCGGCCAGTTGCGCGCTCACCGGGATGGGGGTCACGTTCACCACATTCACCGTGAGGGTCGAGCTATTCGTGCCGCCAATGCCATCCGTGACGGTGTAGCCGATGGTCGAGACGCCCGTGAAATTGTTCGCGGGGGTGAAGAGGACTTGTTGCCCGGCATTGACGATGCTCGCCGTCCCATTGGCATCCGGGTTCAGGCTGACCAGGCTCAGGCTGCCGCCCGGGGTTTTCACCACGTCGTTGGTCAACGGATTCAGCACGCTGGCCGGACTGTTTTCGGAAACGGTGTAAACCACGGGGTTGACCACCGGCGGGATGTTGGTCACCAGCACCGTGAGGGTGGAGCTGTTGGTGTTCCCAAGGTCATCCATGATCGTGTAGCCGATGGTGTCGGTGCCCGCGAAATTATTCGTCGGGAGGTAGGTGATGTTCGTCCCGCTGATCGTCACCGTGCCGTTGGTGTCCGGGCCGACGCTGATGAGACTCAGCTCCGAGCCGGCGTCCAGGAGCAGCGGACTCAGGAGGTTGGTCGTGTTTTCGGTGACGGCATAGGCGCCGGGGTTGGCCTGCGGCGGATAAAACACGCTGTCAAACGCCAGTCCGACGGTGAGCTGGCCCACGCTGACCGAGCCCGCGCTGGAGCCGGATTCGCGCAGTTCAAAATTGGCGATGTCATACAGGTTGGTGGGCGTGGGGGCCGGGGTGCTGTCGGTCACGCTGGGGGCCGACTGGTTGGTGGGATTGATCCAGAGGGTCGAGAACCCGTTGGCAACCACCAACCGAACGATCACGAGGTAATTGCTGCCCGGAGTGAGGTCCTGCGGGAACATCACGCTGTTGGTGCCATTGGCCCCGTTGAAGTTGTCAATGCCGATCCGATAGTTGCCCAGCGCCGCGCCGTTGGTGGCCGCGACCACCCGGCCCTCCACGTCGCCGGTGACGCCGGAGCCATCGTTGAAGATCGCAAAATAAGAGCCGTTGGCCGCGGGCATTTTGTTGGGGCTCATGTTGACCATGAAGCTGGCATACAACACCGCCGCGCTGTTGGTCTTGTAAGGGCTGCCCAGCAACTGGGCCTGCACATTCTCGGTGTTGTCCGCCGTGTCCACGAGGGCGTACCCGGAACCGACCTGCATTTGTCCATTGATCCCGGAAAGATGATTCCACAAGCCGCCGGCCACGACGTCGAGGGAGCCGCTGCTGTCATAATCGAAGTAATCCACCAACACCACATTGGTATTGGGCCGGACCATGACTTCAATGTTCGCGGTGGTGCTGCGGGGCTCCAGTCCGCCATCCTCCTGATCCGGGTCGGTGACGGTGACGCTGATTTTGGCGTTGCCCACCTGGTCGGCGACCGGGGTGATGGCGAGGGTGAGATTTCCCGTGCTGGGATTGCCGCCAAACACCAGGTTGCCGGTGGGAATCACCGTGTTATTGTCGGAAACCGCCGAATAAGTCAGGTTGTTTGCGGTATTCCGGGCGGAGCCGATGGCGAACGGAATCGTCAGGCCGGAATTGGCCAGCAGATTGGTGGTTTGCAGGGAGG
Source organism: uncultured Bifidobacteriaceae bacterium (assembly GCA_964618545.1). Taxonomy (GTDB): domain Bacteria; phylum Verrucomicrobiota; class Verrucomicrobiia; order Limisphaerales; family UBA11358; genus UBA11358. The sequence continues at coordinate 33,067 of CAZUBG010000002.1, forward strand.
TCAGCGTATTGGTCGGGGGCTGGTTGATGGACCCGACCGTGAGGACGAACCAGGAAGCCGAGGAATCCCCGCTGGCATCGGTGGCGGTGACCAGGATCGGCCCCGCGTCATTGGCGTCGGGAATGGGGTTGCCGGCGAAGGAAATGCTCAGCGTGCGGTTGGTGCCGGAACCGCCAAACACAAAGTTCGGGCTGATCGTGCTGGGAGTCGGCTCGGCGGCGACCTCGGCCAGCGTCACCGCATTGTAAGCAAGCTGATCCGGCGGGGTGGTGCCGGCCAGCACGGTGAAATTCAGGGTGAGGGTGTTGGTGTCCACCGTGTTGGTGTTGGCCATGGCACTGAGGACCGGCGGCACGTTGTTGTTGGTGATGGCATCGGCGGTGATGGCCACCAGGTCGTAGGTTACGGTGCCGGGCGCGGAATTTCCGGAGGCTCCCGACGTGTAGGAATTGGCGGTGCCCACCCAGGTATTGGTCGTGCCAACACCATACGTGGCCGTGTTTTCATATTCCGTCACGATGCGGACGCCGAAGTTGGGATTGTTCTCCACCCCGGGGAAGCCCACGAGACTGTAGGTGAAGGTGTAATAACCGGCATTGCCGCTGCCATAGAGGCCGCTGAAGGTCGAGCTGGCCGGGTAATCAATCCAATTCGTTCCGTTCGTGGTGAATTGCAGCCGGTCGTAGTCGCTGGCGGTGGCCGAGACGCGGGAGTCATAGGAAACGTTGATGTTTTTGGCCCCGACGGTGCTGACATTGAACTGCACCCCGTTCGCCTTGTTGGTGCCCGTCACCGGATAGTTTTCCGTGCCCCAGGAGAAATTCGGGGAGGGCTGGACAAAGCCGAACGGGGAAAACACCCCGGCCACGTCGGCGGGATCCGTGGCGCCGGAAAACGGCGAGGTGCCCGGATCGTAGCAGGTGCCGACGGCGGCGGCGGTGCCATAGCCAATGAAAGCGGCCGGATTATTGAGGCAGTTGGGATTGATGGCGGTATTCGTGAATTGAACCCCGTCAAAATCCCACAGCGCCAGCATGCCCTGGGTGTTGGTGACCGAGAGGAGCGACGCCACGGAACTGGTGACGGAGCCGAACGCATTGGCGGCCACCACGACGAAGTTGTTCAGGGCGGTGGTGGTCTGCAAATTGGTGAGGGTCAGGAGGCTGGTGTTGGCGCCGAACACCACCGAGGCATCGCCCTGCACGCCATTGTTGACGGGCGCGAGGAGGTCGCCGCTGAGGTCTGAAAAATACCACTGGTAGGTGAAGGGAGAGGTGCCCGCCACGGTGACGGCAAACTGCACCGTTCCGTCCACCAACCCCTGCGCGCTGCTGGGTTGGACCTGGAGGACGGGGTCAATGACGCTCAGGGTGACCACGGAGCTGGTGGCCGAACCGGACATATTGGTCAGGACGGCAAAATAGCCGCCCGAATTGGCCGCCAGCACGTTGGTCAGCGTGAGGGTTGCGGAAGTGGCCCACGGGAGGAAATTCGTGGTGGTGCCGGAGATTTCATACCAGAGATTGGTGGCCGGGCTGCCGGTTTGACTGGCGGTGAACGAAACCGTCGTGCCGGCATTCGCCGTCAGACTGGCCGGGGAGACAACCAAATTGGTGGGGGCGACGACCCCGGTGAGAGAATTCAGGCCGCCGATGACCACGAAGCCGTTGGTGCCGATGGGGGGATTGTCATAAATATACCAGGTGCCGGAGGTGCCGGTGGCGCCCCAGTTTACAATGCGAAAGAAATTGGTGGTGGTGGAAGGCACATTTTGCAGCGCGTCAAAGGTGGAAAGATTGTTCGTCATCAGGGCGGTTGCGGAACTGCCCCCGCCGCCCCCGGCATAGTTCATCGCCAGAAGATCCGAGTAATTGATGCCGTCGGTGGAGTATTGCAACTCACCATGACTCGGGCCGGTGCCGGAAACGTGGTAATACAAAACATTTGTGAAAAAGGACACCGTATAGCCAGGCGCTGCCTGGAGGGAATAAGTGAGATAAAGTCCGTTGGCAATCGAGTTGGCCTCACTGTCAACCAGACCGGCGTTGGTCCAGGTATTCCCGCCATATTCAGAAGTTCCGGTGGGTTCGCCGATGCCGGAGCCCTTCATCATGGGGCCGACGATCAGGTTGGCGGCCGCCGTGTTGTTGGTAAAGGGATTCGGCGGCGGGAGGTTGGTTAGCGCATTGACCCACCAGGTGGCGAGGCTCTCCGCCGGAGGGACCGGCGCGACGGACCCCAAGACCACGAAGCCATTGGTGCCGGCGGCGGCGGGGGGATTGTCATAAATATACCAGGTGCCGCCGGTGCTGGTCGCGCCCCAGTTCACCAAGCGGAAGAAATTCGTCGTGGTCGAAGGGACATTTTGCAGCACGGCGATGGTGGAAAGATTGTTCGTCATGAGCGCGGTGACGGCACTGCCCCCGTCGCCCCCGGCATAGGTGATCGGCAGAATATCAGTATAATTGACGCCATCGGTGGAATACTGCAACTCCGCCTGGCCCGGCCCGGTGGCGGAAACGTGATAATACAACATGTTCGTGGAAAAGGAAACCGTATAGCCGGGCGCTGCCTGGATGGCATAGGTGAGATACAGGCCGTTGGCAATCGAATTGGCCTCGCTGTCAGGCAAACCGACATTTGTCCAGGTGTTCCCGCCATACTCAGCGGTTCCCGTGGGTTCGCCGATCCCGGAACCCTTCGTCATGGGATAAACAATCACGCCGGGGTTGGCCGTATTGTTCGTGAACGGATTCGGGGGCGGGAGGTTGGTTAGGGCATTGACCCACCAGGTGGCAATGGTTTGTTGGGCGGAAACCGGGGTGCTGGTGGAACACATCACCGCCGACACGGCGGCGGCGAGGGCGAGCTGGGTTAATGATTTAAACGGGTGCATTTTCATGGTTGGAGGTTCGTATCAAGGTTGAAATTCCGGAGGATAACGGGTCGTTACAATTGTTCAGTTGGGCGTCGTGGGGGAGGGATACCAATAAATTGTGCGTGATTGCGCCCATTCGGCGGCTCCGTTGTCCGACGGCTCCCCGTCGGCGACGCCCTGGGATTCCCAAAAATCGTTGGTCCTCGCCGAGATGGCGCTGCCATCCACCATCGAGAAATTCCCGAGCTTGTTGTGGCTGTGCCGCGCGGTGGCGTAAAAGCCGGTGACGCAGGACTCAGCCGCCGAGACCGGGATCGCATTGGGGTCATTTTCCGCCACAAAAACCGTGGCCGACGGCTTGAGCACATTGGCCAGCTTGGTTTGTCCGCAGCCGGTGTTCACCCGGGTGCCGAAATTGACGCAGATGCGCGAATTTTCCGCGTACATGAAAAAAGCCTTCTCAATGTTCGGAGGATTGGCGTAGCCAGCGCTCGCCAGGGGATTGGGACAGGTGGGGCAGGAGAAAATGGTGTGACTGCCCGGCAGCGGGGGATTCTGCGCATGGTTGTAACCGCCATAAAAGTCAATCAAGGGCAGTTGCGACAGCATGGGGGGCACGGCGTTATACCAGGCCGTGTGCAGGTTGTCCGCCGTCCCGGACGATCCGGGGTCGTCAATGGCGTTGCCCGCATTGCCTTCTTCGGGGACCGCATCGTTGTTGAGATCCTGCGCATACATGGTGAAGCCCAGCCCCCATTGCTTCAGATTGCTGAGACATTGGATGCTTTGCGCCTTTTGTTTGGCCGAAGCCAGCGCCGGCAGGAGCATGGCCGCCAGGATGGCAATGATCGCGATCACCACCAACAGCTCGATGAGCGTGAAAGCCCGGAACCACTTCAATTTCAAAACGTTGACCGGCCGGAGACCACCGAAATTAGTTGTCTTCATTAAAACACAGTGTTGAATCAAGGGCATCCCGTGACGCCAGCGCCAAAAACATTTCCCTTTTGGCTAGGGGTCATCAAGGTTAGAGGATGCGGGTGACAACCTTGCGGCGGTTGAGTTACGAATGCGTTACACTCCCAAAAGTTCTCTTGTCCGAAAAGTGTCAGGTGGGGTTGAAAGCGGTTTCTCCCTGTTGATACTGTGAATGGCAGAAGCTGACCTTGCCCTGAAAAGACGAACCCGATCGGCTCCCTGTCCGCCGTCCTTGGTTGAAAATTCCGCGCCCTTCTTCGTTCCCTTCGTTTGCTGTTCAGCAATCACGACTTCCAAGGTCGCGTTTCTCAGTAACGAGATTTGGCCTTTTGGGTGGTGTCCGGCACTTTCGCCGCAAGTGACTTAACCCCAATGGGTTGCCACTGATGTCAAGCGGAATCTTCGCCGGATCGCGTTACTGGGTAACGAAAATGACCTTTGATTTTTTTTCTTTCCGGCCAGGGCTGCCCCTCCCTTCCGGCCATCCCGCGCCCGGCTGTGCGGGCGGTGCGGCGCCATCCCGCCCCCCGAAGCGGTGGGTGGATTTCCTAAAATTGTCACCGGCATGTCACTTGCCTCCGCCGCCACTTTGCCGTCATGCTCAGGGGATGACATCAAGTTCCCATCTGCTTTGCCGGAAGGACCGGACCATGGCCGAGGTTCCCAACCCAGGCAAATGAACCCCTCGCGCGCCATCCTCCGGTTTCTAACCCTGGTTTTCCTGGGGCTCGTCATTCCCCCGGCCTCCGCCCAAACCCGAACCCTGCGGATCGTGACCCAAAACATTGAAGCCGACATTAATAACGTCACCGCGCCGCTGCCCGGCCTGATTGCCCCGCCCGGCGGCAGCGTGACGCAGGGCGGCGTGCTGGAGGGCATTGGCGAGGAAACTGTGGGCGGCGATCCGGCCCAGCCGCTGGACGTCCTGGCCCTGCAGGAGACCACCAGCAATCCCGCCACCGTGGCCCCGATTGTCAATGGTTTGAACGCCTTCTACCAATCGCCCGGCCGGTACACCAACAGTCTTTATCAGGCCGTTGAAAGCGGCGGCGACACCGCCGACGGCAACGGTCCCAATGCGGTCATTTACAACACCCAAACCCTGCAACTGCTCGCCTCCGTGCCGGTGGATCCCCCTGGCGGCCCGAACGCACTGGGCTCCGCTTATGGCGAATACCGCGAGGTCATGCGCTATGAATTTGCCCCGGCCGGGGTCGCGCCGGCCTCCTCCAACGAGTTCTACATTTATGTCAGCCATTACAAATCCGGAACGTCCAGCGCCGACCTGACCGACCGCGCCGGGGAGGCGGTGATCATCCGCAATGACGAAACCAGTTTGCCCGCCAATGCGCGCGTGCTTTATGTCGGCGATTACAACATCTCCACGAGCAGTGAGGTCTCCTATGCCGGCCTGCTGGCCGCCAGCGCCCCCAATGGCATCCTGCAGGGTCAGGGCATTGACCCCTTTAACACAAACGGCGGCACGAGCCTCAATTGGGCCGTCAGCACCACCAGCGCCCCGCTGCTGGCGGCGATGACGGAACACTCCTATGAACTCGAGTACCGCGACGATTTGCAAATCATGACCACCAATGTCTATGATCGCGCCCCCGGCGGTCTGCAACTGGTGCCCGGGACTTACCACACGTTTGGCAATAACGGCTCCACGCCTTACCGTGGCACGGTTAATTCCGGCTCCGACACCGCGTTAAACACGAACTTGAGCGCCGGCGCCCCCTTGGGAGCCGCCCAATTGTATCTGGACCTGACCAATGCCAGCGACCACCTGCCGGTGGTGGCCGACTATACCGTTCCACTCCCCGCCCCCATCATCACCCGCTTCAACCTGACCGGCTCCAATTGGGTGATCAACGCGGCCAATGGAGTCACCGGGGGCGTCTATATCGTCTGGATGGGCGCCAACCTGCTCCCATCCCTGGCGAATTGGACCGCCATTGCCACCAACACCGCCAGTGGCGGAAACTTCACCCTGACGGCCACCAACACCTTTAACCCGGCCGAGCCGGCGCGGTTTTTCCGGTTGCTGACCCAATGACAGGGAGAATCACTTATTTGTAACACTCATGTAACTTGCCTGTGACCACACTTTACCGCCATGCTGGTTACAATGATGTTAAAACGCTTTTTCCGGGTAATTGCCTGCTGGTCACTCGTCGGATTTGCCGCCGCCGTCCCGGCCGCTCAGTCAGTGGAGAGCGATTTGACTTTTGCCGCCACCACCAATGAGGTGGGCCGGAACGCCGCCGGCTTGGAAACCCCGGTCAACCAGCGTGTCACCCCTGCGGGCCTTCAGGTTGACCTGCCCGGGATGCGGCCGCAGGCGCTGGCGCTGAGCCCGGACGGAAAACTGCTTGTCACCGCCGGATTGACGAGTGAACTCCTCAGTCTGGATCCTGCAACCGGAACCATTCTCCAGCACATTCCGCTGCCGGCCGACCAAACCCCGCCGCGCGCCCACGATGCCCCCGGAGTGCAGACGCCCAACACCAAATCCCAATTAAGTTTCACCGGGCTGGTGTTCTCGCCGGACGGCTCACGCATTTACCTGGCCAACGTCAACGGCGACGTGAAAGTCTTTGGCGTCCAGCCCGATCACACCGTCAGCCCGCTGTTTGCCCTGCCGCTGCCCCCGGCCAATGCGCCCGGTCGCGTGGCGGACATTCCCGCCGGCCTGGCCGTTTCGCGGGACGGCAAAAAGCTCTGCGTCGCGCTCAATCTTTCCAACCGCCTGGCCGAGTTGGATGCTGCCACCGGCCGGGTGTTGCACCTGTGGAACACCGGGGTGGCGCCGTTTGACGTGGTGGCGGTCCGGGGAAAAATTTATGTGAGCAACTGGGGCGGTCGCCGGCCCGGCCCGGACAGCCTCACCGGCCCCGCCGGGCGCGGCACCCTCGTGCGCGTGGACCCCCGTTCCATTGCCAGCGAAGGCTCCGTGACGGTCATCCATCCCGAGACGGACACCAATTCCCAGACCTCGACCCCGGACCTTCTCACCGGCCTGCACACCTGCGCCCTCGCGTGTTCCCCGAACGGCCGCTGGCTGGTGGCCGCCAACGCCGGCAGCGACACCCTGAGCATCATTGACACCCGCACCGACAAAATCGTGGAAACCCTCTCCGCCCGGCAGAACCCCGCCGACTTGTTTGGCGCGCAACCCAATGCCCTGGCCTTTGACAAATCCGGCAAAACGTTGTTCGTCGCCAACGGCACGCAAAACGCCGTGGGCGTGTTTCAGTTCCGACCGGGTCGATCGAAGTGGCTCGGCCTCATTCCCGTCGGCTGGTTTCCCGGCGCGCTGGTCTTTGACGCCCGGCGCAAACAGGTGGACGCGGCCAATATCAAGAGCATCGGCAATCAAATGCAGCCGGCCCGGCCCGGCCGGGGCATGGGCTTCAACACCAAACAATATTGCGGCTCCCTGTCGCTCGTGCCCGTCCCGTCGAAAAAGGCACTGGCGGCCTTCAGCCAGACGGCCCTGGCCAACCTGCGGTATCCGCTGCTCGCCCAGTCCCAACTGCCGCCCCGCGCCGGTCAACCCGCGCAACCCGTGCCCGGGCGCGCCGGCGAACCGAGCGTGTTCCGGCATGTCATCTACCTCATCAAGGAAAACCGGTCCTACGACCAGGTGCTCGGCGACGTGACGTCCGGCAACGGCAACACCAACCTGTGCATCTTTGGCGAACGCGTCACTCCCAACGAACACAAACTGGTCCATGATTTTGTGCTGCTGGACAACACCTATTGTTGCAGCATTCTCAGCGCCGACGGACATCAATGGGCCGACACCGCCATCGCCACCGATTATGACGAACGCGAGTTTGCCGGCTGGCCGCGCAGTTATCCGGCGGGCGGGGATGATGAGGGCCGGGACGCACTCGCCTATTCCCCCGCCGGATTCATCTGGAACAACGCGCTGGCCCACGGCCAAACCGTCGCCGATTTTGGCGAATTCACCACCGGCCGGAAACAGTGGCAGAATCCCGCGCACACGAACAAAATCACCTTTCTGGATGTCTGGCGCGATTACACCAATGGCGCCAATGCCATTGTGTATTCCAGCGAACCGGACATTGAAGCCCTGCGGCCTTATATCATTTCCAACACCATCGGCTGGGATTTGGATGTGCCGGATGCCTGGCGCGCCACGCGCTTCATCCAGGAATTGCATCACTATGAACAGACCGGCACCCTGCCGAACCTGATCATCATCTGGCTGCCGAACGATCACACCAGCGGCACAAAATACGGCTCCCCCACCCCGGCGGCCCAGGTGGCCGACAATGACCTCGCCGTGGGCCGGGTCGTCGAAGCGGTCAGCCACAGTTCCTTCTGGACGAACACCTGCATCTTTGGCATCGAGGACGACCCGCAAAATGGCTGGGACCACGTGAGTGGTTACCGCACCACCGCCTATGTCATCAGCGCCTACACCAAACGCAACGCGGTGATCGGCACCCAATACAACCAGACCAGCCTGTTGCGGACCATGGAACTCATCCTCGGCCTGCCCCCCATGAACCAGATGGACGCCACCGCCACCCCGATGTTTGACTGCTTCACCAACATCCCGGACGCCACCGCCTATGACGCCGTGCCCAACCGGATTCCGCTGGACCAGATGAACCTGTCGGAGCGGCGTTTTGCCGATGCGCAACTGAGGAAGGACGCCCAAGTGTCCGCGAAATTGCGACTCGACCAGGAAGACCAATGCCCCGAGGATCTCTTCAACCGCATCCTCTGGCGCGCCGCCAAAGGCACTGCGGAACCCTATCCCGTGTGGGCGGTAAGGTCGGAGAAGGATGGGGATTGAGTCTGGAAGGTTGATTTAAGCAACCAAGGGACGGGCTTTGGGAAAATCATCCGGCCAGTTTGGCCATCAGGCGGACGACACATGTGGAAACCTCTTCAAGGAATGCTTGCGGGTGTTTCCCCCTCTGAGAGACAGGGGAGTTCCAGGGTGAATACCGAGCCCTTGCCGGGCCCGTCGCTCTGGACCAGCAGGTTGCCCCCCGATTCTCTCGCCGCCAAAATACTGCTGTGCAGTCCGTAGCCGTGCCCATCCTTCCGGGTGGTGAAGCCTTGTCTGAAAATCCGCTGGAGGTTCTCCGGTGAAATCCCCACGCCGTTGTCCGCAACGGATACACAAACCTTTTTGTCCCCGCTGAGGCTTATGCCAACTGTGATCACCTTCTCCTCCTCGGCGGATTCGCACACCGCCTGCTTGGCGTTGCTGATCAGATTGACGAGAATTTGCAACACCTTGTGCTTGTCCACCATGATGTCCGGCGCCGGCTCGAACCGCCGCACCACGCGAGTGTCATGACGCTCCAGCGATGTGATGTGCATGCGCAATGCGTCCTCGACCAGCGCGGGGATGGACTGCTTTTCCAGGACGCCGGAAACGTGGCCATAGTTTTGCTGCATCGCAACCACTTCCTTGATGTGATTGATATTCCGGGAGAGGCTGTAAACTTCGTCGAGCATGGTCGCCTGCTCGGCCTGCATTTGTTGGGCAATGGCCTTGAGATAAGCGGGAATTGTGTCCGTCCGCCCATCCTCGCTGAGAAATTTGATCAGCTCGTGTTGATGCTCGTCCAACAACGCGACAAGTTTGGTCATGCCGGCCGACACTTTCGAGGCCCGCACCCGTTCCATGATGACGCCGGCCGAAACAGTGATGCTGTTGAGCACATTCCCGACGTTATGCAGAACGCTGGAGGCCACCTCTGCCTGACCGGCCTTTCGCGAAGCGTCCACCAGTTGCCGGTGAACTTTCTCCAGTTTGGCCTCCGCCTCTTTGATGGAGGTGATATCCATGGAAATGCCAAATGTGCCGATAATCTTCCCCTCAGCATTTCGCCAGGGCATTTTGTTGGTCGTCACCCAGGTGACACGGCCATCGGCATGCACCTCTTTTTCGAGTTTTCCAATGAGCGGCTTGCCGGTGCGGATGATTTCTTGTTCGTCCTCAAATGCGGAACGCGCATATTCGCCATGATAGATTTCGAAATTTGTCTTGCCCACGATTTGCTCGTGGGAGAGCGCTGATCGGACGCACAAGGACAGGCTGCAGCGGATGAAGCGCGAGCCGGCATCCTTGAAGTAGATATAATCAGACGCGTTATCCAGCAACGTTCGCAACAAGGCCTGCTCGCGGGTGAGTTCGGCGTTGGCCCGGGCCAGGTCCGCCGTCCGGCGCTGGACGCGAACTTCCAATTCTTCATTGGCCTTCTGAAGTTCCAATTGGGCGTGTTCGAGCAGGCGGTTCTGGCGCAAAATCATGGCGACCCATGTGACGGCAACGCCCAGGACCACCAGGAAGGTTCCTCCCACCCAGAGAAACCGCCGCCAGTTCCACCAGGACGGCGACTGGAGCACATGCACCCCGGCGACGGAGGACAGCAGGAGTTCAAAATCCGGGTTCGAACTCGAATAATTGCCCGCATGGTCTTTGACAATGCGGCAGACGCCGGTCACCCTCAGCACGCTTTCCGGTTCAAGGTCCGGCAACGCTCCCCGGTCCTTCGGCAATATGGCTTGGAAAACCCGCCCGCCGGTCTGCAATTGCAGCACCTCGTTGTCCAGCAGTTCGGAATGTCCCAGGAATACCGCGGTCATGGAAATGAGCCGGGACGCATTGACGGTTTGGGGCAGACTGCCGGACTGCAGTTGCGTGGGTCGTGGCATTTCGTCCGTTCCGGTCTTGCGCACCAGCGCATCGTTCAACGTGCCGGCAAAACCGTCCGAACTTGCAAACCCGAGCACTTCGACCTGGTTCCCTTCCTGAAAGAGACCGTCATTCCTCACCTCGATGCCGCCGGTGGCATCCTCCACAAAACAGGCCCCCCTGCGAACACAAGTGACCACGCCGCCGATTTTCACACGGTGGATCAACTCGTATTGGTCGCTGGGCTGAAGGATCTGACTGATGGGTTGGGGGGGCACGCCGAATGGATCTGCGGGCGAGGCCTCATCCACAATGATGTACTCCGCAGCCGGCACGATCAACCGGACTCCCGCCTGTTGTTCTTTGCCGTTGGCCGTCACCTGGCAAACCCCTCGTATGCGCACGGTGCAGTCCGCCAGCGCGCGGGCCTGCTCCGCTTTGATGGCAAATCCCAGATCCGCCAGCAGATCGCCGCCCGGCATTTGCAGTTTCAACGTGCGTCCGTCAAGCTTGTGAACCACGCCTTTGACCTCCACCCACTGCGCATCCTGCTGGCCCGTCATCAACTGGCTCCAGTTCCGTGGGAACGGCTTTGGCATGACTCCCATTCCCAGCACCGTCACCGAATCCGATTGCGGGCCGGGTTCGATCACCGGCGATGTGCCGGAGAAAGCGCAGCGTCCGGAAATGACGACCTGCTGGCCGGGGTGGCAGTCCGCAAACTGCTGCGCCGCAGAGGATGGAATGCGAATGCCGCCGGTGTCGTCCTGCACATACAGATCACCCGCCTTCACCGTGACGACCCCGCGAATCCGCGCGGGGGGCATTTGCTTCAGCCGATCCACCCCAAGCTGCCGGATTCGCCGGACCGAGTTGATCTCCCTCTGGGGATGCGCCTCACTTGCTGAATTCGTTCCCGGCGTCTCGGCCTCCGCTGCCCTGCAAAACGCCTGGTTCAAAACCCAGCCATCGTTCGTGCGCTCCAGAACGCCCGTCACCTCGATCGCCTGGTCCGGTTCAAAGACGGTCGTCCCGGCGCCATAAACTTTAATGGGTGGAGCGCTTTGCCGGGTCAGCTTCAGCCACACCGGCGGTTTGCCGCCATGGGGAAAGCTCTCGATGGCATTGCTCTTTCCCCGGCGAACCCGGAAATCAAGGTCACCGCCGGGACCGACGGAAAGGAACGAAAACCGGGAATTGCGCTCCAGGGTTTCACGAACCATCAAGCCGGTGCCGATGCCTTCCAAGCCGTTCGTGGTGGCAACGAGTGATTTCAGGTGCGCCACCATTTCTCCGTCTCCTTCCATACGGCTGTAGAAATAATGAAAATCATCAGCGTTGGTGGCGTCAACCCCAGCACGGCCGCCGATGTTTCCCCAACCGGTTACGGCCAGATTCATCGCGTCTCCCTGGCTGTTGCCGGGGGTCGGGGGATTGCCGATTTCCCCGTCCGTCCCGGGAAACAACCTCCCGCTCAGATGATCGAAATGACCCGTGGCCCGATAGGCGATGATTCCGGCATGGACCGTTTGATTCATCGGGATCTCCACCGGATCACCCACCTGGTTCCAGTCGGTCCCGTTTGTCGAGACAAACGCCGAGAAGCGGCTGATGGCATCACGGACAACGAGTGGCTGCCCCGGTTGTCCGGCCACAAACCGCGCGGTCAACCTGACCCGCTGGCCGGCATGCGATGAAACATTGACGGATTCCAAGTCACGCACTGAGATGGCTGGCATCTGCGCCCAATCATCATCGGCCGGCGGTCTTGGCACAATGTTTCCAATGGAAGGAACCCACAACACCGACGCATGGCGGTCACCGCCCATCGTCAGATATCCTTCACAAAATCCGTGGACGAGGACCCGGGTGTTCAACCAAGAGTGAAGGTTTGCCTGCTGTGGATTGGCCACACGGACCGTCATCTGGTGTCCATTGTCAACGATCTCCAGCATGGTCCAGTAAACACCGTCGGTGGTAATCTGGTCAATCACCCCTTCCGCTCTCGCCCACCGAAAGTCGTCCTTGTTTGTCCAGGATTGTTCCAATTGGATGGCCACGGGATCAGGCAAAGACCGGCCTGTTAGTGGGGTCAGCTTCGCCTGCGTGATGAGCGGCTTCCCGTAGCGGGGAGTGAACGTCTTGATGAATGCCTCCATGCTCACCCGGCTCGCGACGGTGTTCGTGTCGTTGTGCCATGCCGACATCTCGCTGTGGGTGGCAAATGGATATTTCAGCCAGAATTCGCGCAGAATCCTGCCCCGCTGGGTTGGTGAACCATCGGCATCGGACGCCACCGGCGAAAGAAATTCCCCGTCAATCACAGCCCTGGGCAATTCCGGCCCCGCCCAGGCAACGGAGAGTGAATCTTCCCCGACGGGATTCCAATGCGTTGCCTCAATATAATATTTTTTGCCGGCTTCCAGGAATATTCCCACGGACCGTTGTGAAGGCATTTGGTCCCACCCCCGGTAGGAGGAGTAGTTCATGATATTATTGACCGAGGCGATTTTTCGACCATGCACCGGATCATCATCCGTGGACAACCACAACTCCGACCCGTTGTCGCTCGCGATCCAAAATGTGTAGTTGCCGGTCCGCGGTGGATGGATAAATCCCCGGACCCGGGCGACATACAACTCACCCAGATTGATCGGCGCCTCGAACGACGTCAGGTACTGGCGGCCCGAGGGATGATCGGGATAGCTGATCACTTCGGCCGTGGTCTTGCCCTGCAACACCGCGTAGGTTCCAGGCAGAATCGGGTTGCTCCCCAGGTCAATCGGCACTCGCATCGCTCCGCTCGAATCCTTGAACAGCACTTCGTTCTTGACCGGATCCGCATAGACCACTACGCCCTCGATTTGGGCCTCCAATCCTTTGAAGGCCTCGGGGCCGTGCAATTCCAAAATCCTCCGCACCGACTGGATCGGCCCGGCGGGGGACAACCCCGTCGTCGTCCGTGCGTTTATGCTTGAGGCACAGGTAAAATCCTGAATCAAATTCGAGTTCACGTAACATTCGATCCGCGGGCCGCTCAGGACGACCCGGATGTCATACCAAACGTTGGTAAGGATGGTCTGTGGAACGCGTGCGCCGGAGGTGGAGGCGCCGTTCACCATTTGTTCAATATAAGACTGGGTGTTCGCCCGGCCGCCAACGTCGAACCAGGTCCAATTTTGATCGTCGAGCAAGTTGAAGCCGATTAAAAACCCCTCCCTCCCCCCGGTTTTGCGCGCCCGGAGCGTGAGGGTGTAATTGGCCCAATTCGTGTCGCCGAACGCCGCGCGGCAGTTGGGTTCACGGGCCGATTCCCGAAGCACTCCCTGTGCGGTGTCCCAGATGCCGCCGGCCAGGCGCCAGCCGTTCGTGCCTTGATTCGCAAAATCGCTCTGGTACAGCACCACCCCATTGCTGGTGACCATGAGGTCTTTGTACTCAACCGCCGTGTTCCACGCGCCAACCCCGATCGCGCCATGATAGGAGGCCTCGTCCGAAGCAGTCTGCTCAACGGGACTTTCAGACTGGCTTGTGGCCGTGGCCGCCTGAACCCAAATTGCCAGACCAAAGATCGAAATCAGGACGAGTCTTTGGAAAAATCGGATGCTCCATGCTTTGGCCGGGGCCAGACGGGTTGCCGACCCCTTGAGAAAGCCGGTTGACGGCTCCTTAAAGGCGGCCACCGTCTTTCGGAAGCCCAAATTCACTGAAAGACGGTCAAACCCGGCGCTCAGTTTTTCGGGACCGGCAAAATGCACAAATGCTTATCGGCAATTCTGGCGGTTTCTTTAGAAGAATCTGAAACCGTGTTGCGGGGTTGAAAACCTGACGGCATTCGAGTCCAAACCGATGAACCAAAGGCGGTTTATCGTGATCCAGCAGGTGGTGTTCCTCATGCGCCGCGCGGAACCCGACATCCGCCAACCTGAGCGCAGTTCCGCCGCTGTTTCCAGTTCTTTTTCCGATTTCCCCCTGCGCTCGAATCTTGACGGCGGCCCGGAATAGGCTTTACTTCCCGGCAGTCATATGAAGATCAGCATTAAGGGATTGATGGTCTCCAGCAGGGTGGCCTTTGGCACCAGCGGCGCCCGCGGTCTCGCCACCGCCATGACCGACGCCGTCTGTTATGCCTACACCCTGGGATTCCTCCAATACCTCGAATCCATCGGCGAACTCAAGCGCGCCGGCGAACGCGTCGCCGTGGGCGGTGATTTCCGCCCCAGCACCGACCGCGTCATGGCCGCCGTCATGCAGGCCGCCGCTGATCTGGGCTACACCCCCGTCAATTGCGGCAAAACGCCGTCCCCCGCCGTCGCCCTCTTTGGCCTCACGCATAAAATCCCCGCCATCATGGTCACCGGCAGTCATATTCCCGACGACCGCAACGGCATCAAATTCAACAAATGCGCCGGGGAAGTCCTGAAATCCGATGAATCCGGCATCGCCGACCAAACCGTGATCCTGCCCGAAGACCGGTTTGACGCGAAGGGATTTTTCACCACCCCATCCGAACCCCGGGAGGTTTCCCCGGCGGCTGAGCAGGCCTATGTCAGCCGCTATTTGAACGCCTTCCCGCCCGGCGCCTTGAAAGGCTTCCGCTTGGGCGTTTATCAACATTCCGCCGTGGGCCGCGATGTCCTGGTCAAAATTCTGTCCGGCCTGGGCGCACAGGTCACCCCCCTCGGCCGTTCGGAAAAATTCATCCCCGTGGATACCGAGGCCATCCGCCCGGAGGACGTGGCGCTGGCCCGCCAATGGGCCGCTGAACAACCTCTGGACGCCATCCTTTCCGCCGACGGCGACAGCGACCGCCCGCTCGTCAGCGATGAACACGGCCAATGGTTGCGCGGCGATGTGGCCGGCATCCTGTGCGCCGAATTCCTTGGCGCTGATTCCGTGAGCACCCCCGTCAGTTGCAACACCGCCGTGGAAAAATGCGGCTGGTTCCGCGAAGTCCGCCGCACCCGCATCGGCTCCCCCTACGTCATCGTCTCCCTGCAGCAGGCGACCGCCGAGGGCGCGCAATGCGTGGTGGGTTATGAAGCCAATGGCGGCTTCCTTTTGAATTCCAACCTCACCCTGGAAGGCAAACCCCTCGCCGCCCTGCCCACCCGCGACGCCGTCATTGTCATCCTCGGCATCCTGCTCCTCGCCCGGCGCGGTGGCAAGACCGTCTCCCAACTCGCCGCCGTCCTCCCCGCGCGCTTCACCGCCAGCGACCGGATCAGGGATTTCCCCACCGAAAACAGCAACGCCATTCTGGCCCGGTTCAATACCGGCAATTCCGCCGCCGACCTCTTCGCCGTGGAAAGCGTCTTTGGCGGCATCGCCGGCGCCGTGGCCTCCCTGGACCGCACCGACGGCCTGCGCTGCACCTTCACCAACGACGAAGTGATTCATTTGCGCCCCTCCGGCAACGCGCCCGAACTGCGCTGTTACACGGAGGCGGCCTCCGATGAACGCGCCCGCCGCCTGAATGCCGCCGTGCTCGTCCTCCTTCGGAAAACAAGCTGGAGTGCTAGACCTTCAGCAGTTTGAATTGCTCGTCTTCCCTGGCCGCGGCTTCGCCCAGGGTCTGGGTCTGGCGGCGCCGCCGTTCGATGATGCCCTTGTCGAGCTTCGAATCGTACGGTACGGGATATTTGCCGTCGTAACAGGCCAGACAAAACGCGGATTGCTGCTGGCCGGTGGCCCTGACCATGCCTTCGAGCGAGAGATAATGCAGCGAATCGGCGTTGAGATACTGCCGGATTTCATCCACCGTGTTGTTGGCGGCCATGAGCTTGCTGCGGTCGGGAAAATCAATGCCATAGACGCACGGATGCATGTGCGGCGGGCAGCTCACGGCCACATGCACCTCGGCCGCCCCGGCCTCCTTGAGCGTTTTCACCCGCGAACGGCAGGTGGTCCCCCGCACGATGGAGTCATCCACAATCACCACGCGTTTGTCCTTCACCAGCGACTCGATCAGGTTGAGCTTCACGCGCACGTTGAAATCCCGGATGAGCTGGGTGGGGGCCAAAAAGCTGCGGCCCACATAATGGTTGCGGATAAAGGCCATTTCATAGGGGATGCGGGATTCCTCGGAATAACCCATGGCCGCGCAAACCCCGCTGTCGGGCACGGGAATGATCAGGTCGGCCTTCACGGCGTGTTCCCGGGCCAGTTGGCGGCCCATTTCCTTGCGGACCTCGTAAACCGTATGCCCGTTGAGAACGCTGTCCGGCCGGGCGAAGTAGACGTATTCAAAAATGCAAAAGGCGCGCTTGGTGTGCGCCGGAAACGCCTGGATGCTGGTCAATCCCTGCGCGTTGATGATGACGACCTCGCCCGGTTCAACGTCGCGGACAAATTCCGCGTGAATCAGGTCCAGGGCGGTGGTCTCGCTGGAGAGCACCCACGCCCCATTGTCAATGCGTCCGATGCACAGCGGACGGAAGCCATGGGGATCGCGCGCGCCGATCAATTCCTTTTCCGTCATGATGACCAGGGAAAAAGCGCCCTCGATGCGCCGCAGCGTTTGCACGATGGAATTGGCCACCTGCCCCAGGGTCGGCTGGGCCAGCATCATGATGATGATTTCGCTGTCCACCGTGGTCTGGAAGACCAGCCCGCGGCTTTCGAGGTCATCCCGCAACTGCGCGGCGTTCGTCAGGTTGCCGTTGTGCGCCACGGCGATCTGCCCGCGCATGCAATCCACGGTCAACGGCTGGGCGTTGCGCAGCGAGGACGAGCCGGTGGTCGAGTACCGCGTGTGGCCGATGGCCATCTGGCCGTGCAGTTCATGGAGCGCCTTGGGATCGAAAATCTGCGGCACCAGGCCCATCCCGTGATTCTTGAAAAACTTCCCCTCGTGACACGTGACGATGCCCGCGCTTTCCTGTCCCCGGTGTTGCAGGGCATACAGGCCATAGTAAGTCAGTTCGGCCGCGTTCGGATGACCGAAAATGCCGAAGACCCCGCAATAGTGCTTGGGATAATGTTTGGATTGCATGTTTGGCCGCTGGTTGCAGCAGTGAATTTGAACAAACGCCGGGGTCATGCGCAAGCCGGAACCGTCACTGTCTTGTCGGACGGCAGATATGTCGCCAGCAGGGCCTCCAGTTCCGGGGGCACCCGCCGGGGTTTTTCCCCCGCACTCGTGCAGGCATGGAACGTTTCCGCCTCCAAAATCCGCCGGCCGTCCTGATTCACGATCCGATGCCCGAAATTCACCCGCGCCCCCCGGACCAGCAGGGGCCAGACCTCAATCGCCAGCAAATCGTCGTAGCGGGCGGGGGATTGGTAGCGCAGGCGCGCCTCGATGACCGGGAAAATGATGTCCTGCGCCTGCCAGAACTCCACCGGGGAGCCCAAGGCGCGAAGAAATTCACCCCGCGCCGCCTCAAGAAAATCGAGGTAGCGCGCGTGATAAACATGGTTGCCCACGGTGCATTCCGCGTAGCTGACCCGGTGTGGATGTTGAAACGGACCGGCCATGCCCCAGCCTAACCCCCCGCGCCGAAAGTTCAACGCGAAAAATTCCCGTTTGCAGAAACCGGTTTTGGGGTTATGTTTTCCCGGTAATAAACATATCATAGCATATAAGCCTGCCGGTTGTCCGGCGCGAATATCAGGATCTATCATGGCCGTAACCAAAATTAGTTCAACCGTTCATTTCGTTTCCCGTGGTTCCGGGGTCAGCAGTCACGACGGCGCCGCCAACGGGCGCTGGGTGCCCAACACCGATGTTTATGAAACCGCCAACGGCTTGGTCATCAAGGCCGAACTGGCCGGCATGAAAAGCGACAGCTTGGAAATCACGATTGACGACAACCGCCTGCGCATTGCGGGCAACCGGCCGGATTTTTGCCGCGAGCATCAGTGTAATTTTCTGGTGATGGAAATCACCTACGGTCCCTTCGAAGCCGTCCTGGAACTGCCTGCGGGCTATGACTTGAGCCAGGCCCGGGCCATTTACGTCAACGGTTTCCTCCGGATTGACGTCCCCATCACTCATCAGGTAAAATCCAAAACAACTAAAATTCCCATTCATTGATCATTAAGGAGTCCGTGGGGCGTGAACTTTCTCCGCCCGCCAGCATCTAACGATTGTGGAAACGACGATACCAACGGCGGAGACGGAGTTTATCAGCATCCTGGGTGCGGACAAAGCCGAGATGCCGCCGCGCATCTCGTCCCGCTCCCTGCCCGACAGCCTCCCGATTCTCGGCCTGTCCGACATCGTCATTTTCCCCGGGGCCGTCGTGCCGCTGCTGGTGGAAACCGGCCCCAGCCTCAAACTCATTGATGACGTCGTGGCCGGCGACCGCCTCCTGGGCGCCGTGCTGCAATCCAAACCCGAGGTGGCCGAGCCCGCCCCGGAGGATTTGCACGCCATCGGCTGCGTCTCCCGCCTGTCCAAAATGGTCAAATTCCCCGATGGCACCGTGCGCCTGCTCATCGAGGGGCTGTGGCGCATCCGGGTGAAAATTTATTCGCCCCCCGCCCCCTACCTGCGCGCCTCGTATGAATTGCTGCGGGACGAGACCGAGGACTCCGTCGAATTGCAGGCGATGCTGCGGAACGCTCACAAGCAGTTTGAGGACATCGCCAAACTCTCCACCGCCCTGTCCGAACAGGTGAAAATCGCCGCCCTCAACACCGAGCATCCCGGCCGCTTCGCGGACCTGATCGCCGCCAACCTGAACCTGACGCTGGAGGACCGCCAGAAACTGCTCGAAACCATTTCCGTGCGGGAACGCCTGCAAAAACTGCTCCCCCTGCTCAACCGCGAACAGGAAGTCCTCACCCTCAGCACCAAAATCCAGAGCGACGTCAATTCCTCCTTTGCCAAAAGCCAGCGTGATTTCTTCCTGCGCGAACAAATGCGCGCCATCCAGCGCGAACTGGGCGACACCGATCCCAACGCCGGCGAAGTCAAGGCCTTCCGCGAAAAAATCGAGCAGACCCCCATGCCCGCCGAGGCCCGCCAGACGGCCCAGCAGGAACTCGACCGCCTCCAACAAACCCCGCCCGCCGCCGCTGAATACGGCGTCACCCGCAATTACCTCGATTGGATTGTCAGTCTGCCCTGGGAAAAATCCACCGAAGACAAACTGGATCTGGACGAGGCCGAAAAAATTTTAAACCGGCAGCATTTTGGCCTGACCAAAATCAAGGACCGCCTGCTGGAATTCCTGGCCGTCATCAAGCGCCGCAAGGAAATCAAAGGCCCCATTCTCTGCCTCGTCGGACCGCCCGGCGTGGGCAAAACCTCCCTGGGCAAAAGCGTGGCCGACGCCCTCGGGCGCAAGTTTGCCCGCATCTCCCTGGGCGGCATGCGCGACGAGGCGGAAATCCGCGGACACCGCCGCACTTATGTGGGGGCCATGCCCGGCCGCTTTATTCAGACACTGCGCCGCGTGGAGAGCCGCAACCCCGTGATTTTGCTGGATGAAATTGACAAGGTCGGCGCCGATTTCCGGGGCGATCCCGCCGCCGCCCTGCTCGAAGTGCTCGACCCCGCGCAGAACCACACCTTCACCGATCATTATCTCGATCTGCCCTTTGATTTGTCCCGCGTCCTCTTTATCGCCACCGCCAACTGGCTGGAGCCCATCCACCCGGCGCTGCGGGACCGGTTGGAAGTCATCGAACTGCCCAGCTATACCGAATCGGAAAAGCTCCAGATTGCCAGGCGTTTCCTCGTGCCGCGCCAGCTTGAAGAACACGGGCTGACCCGGCGGGAAGTCACCTTTTCGGATGCCGCCCTGCGCAAATTGATCCGGGAATACACCCGCGAAGCCGGCGTGCGCCAGCTCGAACGCGAAATCGCCGCCCTGGCCCGCAAATCCGCCCGCAAGCTCACCGGCCAGAACGGTGCCGCCACCCCCCTGAAACTGGAAGCCGGCGAATTGCAGGGATATCTCGGCTACGCCCCGTTCATTGCCGAAGGGGCGGAAAAGATCACCGAAATCGGCATTGCCACCGGTCTGGCCTGGACCCCCGTCGGCGGTGACATCCTGTTCATCGAAGCCACGCGCATGCGCGGCCGCGGGCAATTGCTGTTGACCGGCTCGCTGGGCGAGGTCATGAAGGAAAGCGCCCAGACGGCCGTGAGTTATCTGCGCAGCCATTCCAAAAAACTCGAAATGGATTTGGATGACTACGCGAAATATGATTTCCACATTCATGTGCCGGCGGGCGCGACGCCCAAGGACGGCCCCAGCGCGGGCGTGGCCATTGTGGCCGCCCTGGCTTCGCTGCTTTCCAAGCGCCGCGTGCGGTCGGATGTGGCCATGACCGGCGAGATCAGCCTGCGCGGGCGCGTGTTGCGCGTGGGCGGCATCAAGGAAAAAGTGCTGGCGGCCGCCCGCCACGGCCTCAAACAGGTGATTTTGCCCGAGCAAAACAAATCCGACTGGCTGGAGGTTCCGCAGGAAGTCCGGGACCGTCTCAAAGTTCATTTTGTCCGCCAAATCGCCGGGATTTTCCCCCTCGCCCTGGAGGATAATTGATGGATTGGGGATTGATTCATCGAACCGCGCGCAGCGTCTTTAAGTGGGACAGGCTTCCAGCCTGTCAGTCCTTGGTGACAGGCTGCAAGCCTGTCCCACTCCCGGCAACCCCGGCCGGACAGTTCAAGTCGCCCATGCCGCCACCTCTCCTTTCAAGGTTCATGGTGAGGGCGACCAGCACACTCCACAGCCGTGATCGCCAACGAACGGCTTTGAGATTTGAATTTGGGAATTTCCTTGAGATTTGGTTTTTGAAATTTGGATTTTCCACCCTTCCGGCCATCTCGATATTGTCCCTCGCCGCCTTCGGCGCTCCGGCGGCGGAGGCTTCCACCGACGCGGATATTCAGGGACATCAGCTCGCCCAACGACTGTTGGAGCAGCGCCCCACCGAAGATTACACCAACACCGGCGTCCTGCATCTTCATCCCGCCCATGGCCCGCGCGCGGACATCCCCCTGCGCTGTGAAATCAAAGTCACCGCCACCAACTGGTCCATGATCTACGAAGCCGCCGTCGGCACCGGCGAAGGGGTGGTCATCACCCATGCCGACGCCCGGCCCAACCAGTACCAGTATCACGCGCAAAACGGGAAAACCGTCACGCTGGCCGGCGATCAACTCATGACGCCGCTGGCCGGCTCCGATTTTTGGATCGCGGACCTGGGCCAGGAGTTCCTCCACTGGCCGCAGCAGAAACTGCTCAAAAAAGAAGTGAAGCGCAGCCAGGGTTGCAGCGTACTGGAAAGCACCAACCCCCATCCCTCCACCAACGGCTATGCGCGGGTGGTCTCGTGGATTGATACGGAGAACCAGGGCTTTGTCCAAGCCTTTGCCTACGATGCCGACGGTCAATTGCTCAAGGAGTTTTACCCGAAGGACGTCAAAAAAATCAACGGCCAGTGGCAGGTGGGGATGATGGAGATGGACAACGACCAGACCGGCTCCCGCACCCGGCTGGAATTCAACCTCGACCCGGCTCCCGATACCGCCCGCTGAGAGATTGGGGAAATCCCCCCCGGTAGGGCGGTTGCTGCCGCGCCGCCCAAATATGGCCTTTATTCCCCACCACCGCCTCGATTGATTGACGCCTTTTTTGTGCCAAACTCAAGGGCGTGATTGAAATTCGCCCAGGTTCATCCGGCGTTGCCACACTTGCCCCTCGGTTGGTTCATTTGCTACGCTCATCCTCATGCCGATAACCATAAACGAACTGCTGGCCAGCCGTTGCATGCATTCGAGATCCCCCGCTTCTCGAAGCCGCCAAACGTGTTGTGGAAGTCGCCATCAAGGATTCCGAAGCCGCCGCGCTTGCCCACCTCAGAAAACAAGGGACAACTAACACATATGGAAGATAGAATCCCCATTCCGACGGATAACATTTTTAAGTTTTACGCCCTGTTTGGGTTGCTGCTTTTTGTCTTTTGTTCCGGCTCAATTATTTATGTATATCACTCAACCAATGAGCTTGTGTTTCAAGTTGCAATCGAATTGGAAACCATCCAGCAAAATCAAAATCCATCGCCGGTTGACAAGCTAAAGATGGATGTCTTGATGAAACGCCTCGATATTGCCATCAATGATAGGAAATACGAGTGCATTGTGATTGGATTTTTTCAAGGGGTGTCGGTGCTTCTTATGTTTTACGGATTTCGGAAATGGCATAAAGAAGTGCAGCCCGTTTAAGACGAAATGGCCAAGCTTCAGCTGGAAAAGCTTCGCCATGAAATCAAACAACTGAGGCATAAGCATTTACCTGCGGACAAACCAGCGCATCCAGAAGATTCTAAATGAAAAGGGGTTCTTCGGCGTATGGAATGGGGAAAGTCTCCGAAAAACAGGCTGCTGGTCGCGGAGCGACCGAATGACCATAGCCCGGCGTTTCAACGCCGGGCTATGGTCGGACAGTCCCCTCCGGGACAACAAGGTTTGATTGTCGCCCCGCGACCCTCATTACAAACGTCGATGAACCTGAAAAGGCGATTTTTTGGGATAATAAATTTTCCGTCTCCATTTGTGTCATTCGTAATCTGTGGTTAAACATTGAAAGACGGAAAGCAGAAACATGAGGCTGGGAAGGCCCATCATCCCCGGACAGTTGATTGCGGCCCTTCAGGCCGCAGGATTGTGGGGGACGCAGCCCCAGCCCGTTGGGCTGGGCTGAGAGATCGCGGCCCGTTGGGCCGGAAGGCGGCGTTGGCCGTCAAGCCTTTGGCGTGGGTGCGGTCAATCCAGGCCTGGGCGGAAAGGAAAAAGCTGTTCCGCCCCGCCTCATTTCAAATTCCCTCGAATTCGAGGGAATTAAAATCCGCGTTGTGAAGGGGTTCCCAAACGCCGAGGAACCGGACGGTATTCGGGTTTGCGATCCGCATTCCCAGCCCGTTGGAGGATGATTCGTGCAATTCGTGTGATTCGTGGGCCACCCGGCCCCTCACCAGAGAAATGATTTTTGTTCGCTGAGCAACTGGTCGCCGGACCAGAGCGTGGCCCGCCACGCGACCGCCTCGCGAACTTTGATGTAATCGGCCCCGGCCAGTTTGAATGAGGTCCAGTGCCCAAAATAGCCGGGCCGGGGCTCGGTGGCTTCCACCGTCTTCAACACCGGAGTGCCATCGGGGGCGATGGCCCGCAATTCCACCCGGATTTTAACGCGGGCATCCTTGGGCCCGGCGGCCTTCCACAGCACATCATACCGGACGGCGGCGATTTCGTTGGTGTGCTCCCGGAGGTACGCCTGATAGGCGTCCCGGTCGAACAGGCTGGGGGACAGCGCCGCCTGGCCCTTGTGGTTGAGCAGAAACGGCAGCACCTTCACCACCCGGCCGGTGACCGCAGCCGGCTCGTCCGCCCAGGCTTCCCGGGTCAGACACAGGAAGCCGAGCAGAACCAGAATCGTGAATATCCGTCGCATGGAGGGGATGATAATTTTTGCCGGGGCGAATACAACCTGAAAAGCAAAGCCGGCCGGGAGGACCTTCGATGATTTCAGTCACCGAACGCCAGGATGGCCAAAACAAGTGCGGCAAACGCCAGTTTGCCGCTACGACCGCAGACCGGCCGGAATGTCCGGGCTGATGTTCCATCTCGCCCGACCCGGCGCCGGCCGGCCGGCCGGGCCACCGCTCGTTACCTAGTAACGAAAAACGCCCCTTGCTCACGATTCTCCTTGACAAGCCCTTAACCCATTGGATGCCAACGACTTGGCAATCTGGCCAACCTGAATCTGCGTCCCCGCCCGTTACTAGGTAACGAAACTGACCCGCAAAATATTTTTTTTATGCCGCAGGTTGCGGAAAGATCCGGTACAACAGCAGGTACACCACCACGCCGGTCACGGAGACGTACAGCCACAAGGGCAGCGTCCAGCGCGCAATCGCTTTGTGCGCCTCGAACCGCCGCCGCCGCGCCCGGTAAAGGGTCGCCAAAATCAGCGGCACAATCACCACCGCCAGCACGGTGTGCGTCAGCAACAGGGTCAGATACCAGGGCCGGAACCACGCCGGCTGCACAAAATGCGTGAGGGTTTTGACCGTGACATGGTAGGTCAGATAGCAGCCCAAAAAGAGGACGGACGTGGTGAAGGCCGCCACCATGCAGTTGCGATGGGCCGTCTTGTTTCCCCGGCGGATGAAGACATACCCGCAGGAAAGAAAAATGGCGCTCAGCCCGTTGAGGCTGGCATTGACCGCCGGCAGATCGTGGAGGGTCATGGTTCGATTTCGAGTTCGTGCAGGGAGGACCTGATGCGCGGGGCAACGGCGGCCCAGTCCACCCCATCGCCGCCGGTTTCAAAGACCCCGCGCAACCGCGCGTGTTTGTCCACCATCACAAACAGGGTGGTGTGAATGAACAAGTCAAATTCGCCGTGACGATCCGCGGGCTTCACGGGCACGGAGCCGAGTTTCAAACTGTCGCCGCCCAGGCCGGCCACCGCGGCCTTGGTGCCGGTCAGGAAAATCCAGCGGTTCGGGTCGGCCTGATAATGGGCGGCGTACTGGGCCAGCACGGGCGGCGTGTCAAATTCCGGGTCGGTGGTCAGGGTGACGAGTTTGGCCCGGCTCTCGGGCGGCAGGAGGTCCTGCAACGACTTCATCTGCTGCGTCATGCGGGGACAGGGGCCGGGACAGCGGGTGAAAATGATGTCGGCCACCCAGACATGATTCGTCAGGTCGGCCAGGGTGACGGGGTGTCCGGTCTGATTGGTCAGGGTGAAATCGGCGATTTGGCCCAGGACCGGCGGCGGCGGGTGGTTCTGCTTGCGGGCTTCCGCCACCGCCAGCAGATAACACAATCCCAGCAGGCCGAAGAGCAGTCCGCCCAGCCAGAGCGAACGGGGCAGTTGTCGTGAAGGATCAGTCATGATCGTGGTGATACGATAGACCGGATGCCCGGACAGATCAACCCCCGCCCTTCCCCGGGCGCCGCGCGGGTTGACGGGGGATTATTCAAAACTCGTGGTCGAGCCGCTCTTGGATGCCAGCCATTTGTCATAGTCGGCCTGGCTCTCCACCACCACAAAGCCGCCCGTCATGGCCGCGTGACCGCTGCCGCACAACTGGGCGCATTCGATCTGGTAGCGGCCGATTTTATTGGGGGTGAAGGAGCAGGGAATGCGCAGGCCGGGAATCGCGTCCTGGGTGATGCGCATGGCCACGAGCTTGAGCGAATGGATCACGTCCTTGGAACTCAGGTAGATGATCACCGGCTTGTTCACGGGCACGTGAATCTCATTGAGAATCTGCACGTCGTCCTTGCCATTGGCATCGGCCGGGTCCACGCCAAAGACGTTGGTCGAGGCCACAAACTTCATGTCCTGCCGGCCGAAAATGCCGTCCGGCCCGGCGTAGCGGGCGTTCCAGGCAAATTGTTGCGCCACAACCTGGATGACCGTGGAATCGGCCGCGGCGGGAAACTTCTGCACGTTTTTGGCCCACATCGGGAGGGCGATGACCAGCAACAGCACGGCTTCAATGGCGACCACGGCGTATTCGACATAATGCGGCACATGGCTTTTGTTCCCCTCGTAATCCGCCCTGGGATTGCGTTTGGCGCTGAAACGCCACACGACATAGCCAAAGTAGATGATCCAGCCGACGAACAGGGCGAGCATCAGCCAGTGGACATAAACCATGAGGTCATCCACGGCCTTGCCGTTGGTGGAGGCCAGTTCGGGCAGGCCCAGCATGTTTTTGGCAAACCAACCGGTCATAGTTCCTCCATTTTTTTAACGGCTTCCTGGTGCATCGCCTCGCCCTTGCGGACAATATGCACAAACCCCACCAGGAAAACGCTCAGCACGGACAGCACCACGCCCAGCAGGGTGAGGATGCCCCAGTTCATGGCGCTGGCCAGCGGGGAATCCGTTTTGCCGTAACAGGCGGCGCAGGCGAACAGCGGGGACGGGGCGGCGGCGGTCAGCAGAACCGTCAGCAGGATGTTTCGGGTCAGTTTCATAGGAAGCTCACTTTCTTTAGTTTCCGCAAAAAATAAACGCCATAGACAATCACCAAAACGCCGGCGGCCACGCCGACCGCGCCGAACCCCGGATGGCGGTCCACAAAAGCCCAGGCCGCGCAGCCGAACGACAGCGCCGTCAGCAGGGTCACAAACACGAGATGAAAGCCTTTGAGGGACATGTTTGGTTGAGGGTTGATCAGTGGGTGGTGCCGACGGGGAAATCCTGCATGGCCCAGAGGGTCAGGCCCAGCAGGCCGGCGAAAAAAATGACGGTGAAGAGCAGGACCGTGAAAATCATTTTTTTCTCGGTCAGCAAGTGCATCAAAAAACCGGCCACCAGAAAGGCGTTGACGACGGCCACGGCCAGAATGGCGGCCACCTTGACCGGCCAGCCGCCGATGTGGGAAAACGAGGCGCTGATCATCATGGCCGTGGTGCAGGCCACGGCGAGGAACACCAGTCCGCAGCGGCGGACGGAGCTTTTCAGATCGGTTGCGGAGGATTCACTCATAGTTTGCTCAGGTTAAATACAGGACGGGAAAGAGAAAAATCCACACGAGGTCCACAAAATGCCAGAACAGGCCGGAAACCTCGATCCGGTTCGTGAAGCGCTGGCGATCCGTTTTCCACATGCGGCTGCCCGGCCCCCACAGATAGCCGATGACCACGCAGCCACCCATAATATGAAGGGCGTGCAAGCCCGTCATGGTGAAATAAATGGCGGTGAAGGTGTTGTGCCGCGGGCCGTAGTTTTCCATTTTGAGGATGTTGTCACGCTCCAGACGGACCTCGTTGTCCGGGATGTTTTTCTGGGCGCGCAGATCGTAGAGAAGCTGCTCCTGATTGCCGTCAATAATCCGCCCATCCAAAACCACTTCCTGGTCGTTCTGTTCCACCAGATGGCCGTCGGCGATGCGGCCGTCCTTCAAATGAATTTCGTAGTGAATCCATTTGTCGTGGTACTCGTAGGATTTGACGCAGAGGAAGGAGAGGGCGAGCAGCAGGGTGCAGGCATGGAAAAACTTGAACTTGCGGAACTCGCCCACCTTGCAGGCGACCCAGGCCAGCAGGGTGGTGATGGCGGAAAGCGCCAGGAGCAGGGTGTTGACGGTGCCGAGCGTGACGCTGAGCCAGCCGTGCGGCCAGAAACCCTCCGGCGCGCCCACCCGCAGCAGGACGTAGGCGGAAAAGAGTCCGCCAAAGAGCATCACTTCCGACGCAAGAAACAGCCAGATGCCCAGCTTGGCGTTGTACAGGCCGGTGTCGGGCCGGGCTTCAATGGTGTAGGGTATGTCCATGAATGGGTTCAGTGGGTGACCGGCGCCTTTTTGACCACCGGTTCGTTTTGCGGGGAGAAATCCCGGGATTCACCGGGCACGCTGTATTCGTAAGGGCCGCGGGCCACCTGCGGTTCGATCTTGAAATTGCCATGCGGCGGCGGGGTGGGGGTCTGCCATTCGAGGGTCGTGGAACCCCAGGGGTTGTCGGAGTTCACTTTTTCGCCGTGTTTGATGCTCCAGAAGAGATTGATGATGAAGGGGAGCTGGGCCAGGCCCAGGCCGATGGCCGCCCACAAAATGGTGTGGTTCAGTTGAATGATGGAGTCGGGCAGGGTGTCAATGGCCCCCGGCACGCGGGCGGCGGAGTAATTGGCGCCGCCATCGGACATGCGGCGCAGCATGCCCTTGATGCCCTGCAAAAACATGGGCATGAAGACGATGTTCATGAAGGTGAACGAGCACCAGAAATGCACGCGGCCCCAGTATTCATTCATGCGCCGCCCGGTCATTTTGGGAAACCAAAAATAAATCCCCGCAAACAGCGCGAAAATGGTCCCCGGCGCCACGACGTAATGGAAGTGCGCGATGATGTAATAGGTGTCGTGCAGATACAAATCGCTGGCGGCCAGCCCCAGCGGCAGGCCGGTCAGCCCGCCAATGCCGAACATCGGCAGAAAGCCCAGCGCAAAGAGCATGGGGGTGTTGAAGCGGATGGAGCCGCCCCACAACGAGATGAACAGGCACGTCAAAATGATGACGGAGGGAATGGAGATAATCATCGTCGTCGCCTGGAAGAAGGTGGCGATTCGCTGGCCCATGCCGGTCATGTACATGTGGTGCGCCCAGACAATGAAGGAGAGGAAGCCGACAAACAAAACGGAATAGACCAGGGATTTATAGCCCCAGATGGGCTTGCGGGTGTTGTTGGCGATGACCTCGCAGACAATGCCCATGGCCGGCAATATCAACACATAAACTTCCGGATGACCCAGGAACCAGAACAAATGCTGCCACAACAGGGGGCTGCCGCCCCCGCTGATGTCGGCCAGCCGCCCGCCCACGGCCAGGCCGGTGGGCAGAAAGAAACTGGTGTGCGCGACGTTGTCCATTAATTGCAGCAAACCGGCGGCTTCGAGCGGCGGAAACGCCAGCAGCAGAATGAAGGCCGTCACAAATTGCGCCCAGACAAAAAACGGCAGCCGCATCCAGGTCATGCCCGGGGCGCGCAACTGGATGATGGTGGCGATGAAGTTCACCGCGCCCAGCAGCGAGGAGGTGATGAGCAGGACCATCCCGACCAGCCAGAAGGCCTGGCCGTTGGTGGGGATGGTGGTGGCCAGCGGGGAATAGGAGGTCCAGCCCGCCTGCGCCGCGCCGCCGGGAATAAAGAAACTGACCAGCATCACCACGCCGCCCAGGAAGAAGGCGTGAAAACTGGCCATGTTGACGCGGGGAAAGGTCATGTCCGGCGCGCCAATCATGAGCGGCACCACATAATTGCCAAACGCGGCGAAGGCGAGCGGCACCACGCCCAAAAACACCATGATCGTCCCGTGCATCGCGCCAAAGGAATTGTAGAGCTCCGGAGAAATCACCCCGCCCGCCGCCGGCTGGCCGAGCACTTTTTCCAGCAGCAGACCGATAAACGGCACCGCCTTGCCCGGATTGGCAATCTGCCAGCGCATCAGCAGCATCAGGGAAAACCCAAACAGCATGAACAACAGGGCCACCATGCCGTATTGAATGCCGATGACCTTGTGATCGGTGGAGAAAACATATTTGCTGAGGAAGGCCGGCTCGTGATGCCCGTGGTGTGCCTCGTGTTCCGCGTGTCCCGGGTGCCCGTGTTCCGCGTGAACCTCCGGGGCGGGCGGCTCGCGAAACGGCGGAAATTGTTGAACGTTTTCTTCCATATTATTTCACCTTGTCCAAAACCATCACCGCCAGCAACAGCGGCAGATAGAGAATTGAGGCCAAAAACAACTGGCGCGCCCGGGGCATGGTCAGGTCGCGCGCAAAGCGGATGGCGGACCAGAGATAGGCGGCGCCCAACAGCAGCGCCCCCGTCAGATACACCGGCCCGGACAGGTGGTACAGAAACGGAAACACGCTCACCACCAGCAGCGCCGCCGAGTGGCTCACCGCCTGCTGGCCGGTGCGCTGGCCGTCGGCATCCACGAGGGGCAGCATTTTGAAACCGGCGCGCGCATAATCCTCCCGGTACATCCAGGCGATGGCAAAAAAATGGGGCAACTGCCAGAAGGCGAGAATGGCAAACAGGGCCCAGCCTTCGCCGCTCAATTCGCCCCGGGCCGCCGTCCAGCCCATGAGCGGCGGCAGCGCGCCGGGAATGGCCCCGACGGGCGTGTTCAACCAGGTCACCCGTTTCAACGGGGTGTAGATGAAGAGATAGCTGATGAGCGTCACCGCGCCGATGACGCTGGTGAGCGGATTGACCAGCACGGCGAGCCAGACCAGCCCGGCCACGGAGCACGCGCCGCCAAAAATCATCACCGTGCCCGGTTGCAGGCGTCCGGACGGCAGGGGGCGGTCCAGGGTCCGCCGCATGCGGGCGTCGTAATCCTTCTCCAACAACTGGTTCAGGGCCGCCGCGCCGGACGCCACCAGCGCCGTGCCCGCCAGCGCCTGAAACATCAGGAGAAAATTCAGCGGCCCGCGCCAGCCCAGATAAAAGCCCACCAGCGTGGTGAGCAGCACCAGGGTGGTCAGCCGCACCTTCACCAGATCGGCGAAGACCGCCGTCCGGCTTTTTTCCGCGGTGGAAACCGCGCTTAATGTGTCTGCCGTTGATTTCATTTCACTTGTTGACCGCCATGGCCCCGGACTCATTTAACACACCCGATATTGCTTTGTCAGGCACAAAATACGTTGCGCCCGCCGGACCGGTGCCTCCCGAAGTTGTGGGCGGATTGTTTGTACCGCAGACTTCCAAGTCTGCTGTATCGCGGGTTTCCCAACCCGCAGACCGTCCGCCAAGTTGACGCGCCCACCCAGCCTTGCCTGCAACTTCGGGATGCACGGCCGCCGGACGCCGGAACGCAATCACGCACCACAGGGCGCCGGCCACGAGCGACAGCGCGCCCACCAGCACATGGAGGGTGGCGATGTCGGCGGCCTTGTTGGTGAGGATGGTGGCAATGCCCAGGCCGATCTGCACCAGAATCAGCACCAGCCAGCCCGCTGCAAGCTTGGTCAGCAACGCCCGCCCGCCCAACTGCCGCCAGGCCCGCCCGGCGCCGGCGGCCACCGCCAGCAGAATGGCCAGCGCCCCCAGCCGGTGAACCATTTGCAAAATAATTTGCCCGGCCGTGATCGGGTTTTCGGAGACGATTTCCATGCGGTCGGCATTGTATTTTGCCACGGCCTCGCGGCTGGTGTCCGGCCAAAGCTGTCCATAGGCCAGCGGAAAGTCGCGGATGGCCAGACCGGCATGCTGATGCCGCATGGTCGCCCCGAGGATGAGCTGGCCAAAAATCAAGACCGTGGCCCCCAGCACCAGCCAGCGCAGCCCGGCGGGCGCTTCGGGCCATTTTTCCCCCGTCGCCAACCACCAACGGCTGGTGCCCAACGCCAGGGCGCAAACCAGAATGAAAAACAGTTGGGCCGCCGTGCCGTGAAAAATCCCCAGATTGTCCATGTGCCACCGGACCCGCAGCCCGCCCAGCACCCCCTGCGCAATCACCAGCACCACGGCGGCCGCCCCGAGCCGGCGCATCCACCGGCGCGGGTCCCGGAGCCACAACCAAACCGCCAGCGCCACCGTCAGCAAC
Organism: uncultured Bifidobacteriaceae bacterium; assembly: GCA_964618545.1. Taxonomy (GTDB): domain Bacteria; phylum Verrucomicrobiota; class Verrucomicrobiia; order Limisphaerales; family UBA11358; genus UBA11358. The sequence continues at coordinate 64,637 of CAZUBG010000002.1, forward strand.
CCCACCGCCGAAGCCAGCAGACGGTGGGTGTGCTCATAAAACACCCCGCCCACCCATTTGCCGATCGGAAACAAAAACAGGTTGTAGCCATAGGTGTTCGGCCAGTCCGGCACCGACATCCCCGCCTCATGACTGGTGACCAGACCGCCCAGCCCCAGCAGCAGAAACGTCACAATTGCCGTCAGGAGCGCAAAATAATGCATCCCCGGATTGTAATTTCCATGACTTTTCTTGTTCATATAAACCATAAAAAAACCGCCGCGCACTTTGACGCAACGGCGGGCCTTTCCGGCCGGTTACTTGGCCTCGAAGGTGAAATTCACCGTGGCATCCGTGTCCTTGACTTCGACTTCCTGGGTGACGGCCCCGGCTTTGCGGTGGGCCGCCTCAATCGTATATTTTCCGGGTGGAACATTTTTGATGACGAACTTGCCGTCCACCCCGCTCAGGCAATAGTACGGGCTGTCCTCGATGGTCACCCACGCAAACATCCAGGGGTGTACATCGCACTGGAACTTCATGAACTTCTCCGGTTTCACAAAGGTGTAGGTCAAATCCGCACCGTTGGGCATCTGGGCGGCGTTGATCAGGGCATCGTTGGCCTTCTCATTTTCCGGCGCCGTGGGGTTCAAATGCACGTTGTGCAGCACCGGATCGGAATTCTTCACGATCAGTTTTTGACCGGTTTGCACCACCAGAATCGTGGGGGTGTACAGGCAGCCCTTTTGATCCAGCAACGCCGCCGGGGCCGAGGCGCCGGTGGAACCGGTCACGCCCTTGAGCGAAACGATCACGTCGCCAAATTCACCGTTGGCTCCGACCCGGTAAAAATGAGTGGTGGGCGCCTTGCCGTCATACATCGCGGCACAGGTGGGATCGTTGAGAATGGGGGTGATTTCCTTTTCCGGCGGCGGGGTGCCCTTGTAGGTCACCGTGCCAATAATGTCCGCCGCGGAGGCCCACTGGCCGGCCCCGGCGCCCACCGCCAACAGCAAAAGAATTTTATTCATGATTTAGTAAAATTTACCGATCCGCCTTGAAAACTTATCACCCACCCCCGGACCCCGCAAGCCCTTTGTGAAACTTTTCACAAGGATTAAAGACCCTTCAATCGGCGGTTGGTTTGATCCAAGTCAAACCGTTCCGCATCCCACTCCCCGCCCACCCAGTCCAGCATTTCAGCATGTTCGGGATGTTTGGGGTTCCCCAGAATTTCAAGCAAATGATCATAGCCCCCCATCCCGCCGCAATCGTCCGGCGGACAGGCCTTGGCTCCGGCCAGACAGACCGGGCGTTTGAAATCGGCGTCCGGCGGCAAAACTTTTTCCACCGTGACTTCATGCGCCCAACCGTCGCCAAAATCATATTCGTAAATGAATTTCCTTTTCGCGGCGGGGGCGAGATCGGCCAGGGTGTATTCATCCTCGTTTAACATTTCCATGCCCATGTCGGCAAACTCCGGGGCCGGCGCCCCATAAAAGGCTTTCCCCGCGATGAATTGATGCATGTGCGAATTCGTCCAGGGCATCACGCGCTGGAGGAGATCGTGCAGGCTTGACAGCGGCAGATCCGCACGCACCACGACGCGCCGCCAGATGGCCGGTTTGGACCATTTCAAAGTTATCTTTAATTGATACAGCGCGCCGGGCGGTTTTTTGGCCATGCCGGTAAAATGGCAGGTCATTTGATTTTATCAAGGCTCGTCAACGCCAACCGCCGTTTTTGGCAAGTTGCCGGCGGAGGCAGGCTTCCAGCCCCTTCCGGACCCGGACATTTTTCAGGGCCAAGTCCAGATTAACCCGGCGGCCCAGCCAGGGGAGGCCGACAATGCGTGTTGCGTCAAAATATTCCGCCAGCAGGGCGGCGTTGGTGCGGGTGGCGGCATCCGGGGTTTCCGGCGACATCAACACCACCATGGCCCGCGCCCGGGCGGCCGGCGGCAGGGCGGCCAGGGTCAGCCGCAGGTGATTGACAACGCCAAGTTGGTTGGGCCCGACGAGGACGGGGATGGCGCGCAGGGCCGCGATCACGTCGCGCGAATCGGCGTCTTCCGCAAGCGGACTCAACAGGCCGCCCGCGCCTTCCACGACCACCAGATCAAAGTGCTGGCGCAACCGGCGGGCCTGGGCAAGGATTTGGGCCAGACTGACGCGCCGGTGTTCCCGGCGGGCGGCCAGCAGCGGGGCAATCGGGGCGCGAAAGTGCCAGGGATTGATTTCGTCCAGGCGCTGGGTGCCACCCAGGGCGTCTGCCAGCAGGCGGGCGTCATCGCGGCTGCCGGAGCAAACGGGTTTAAACGCAGCAACGCGAAGGCCGCTCTGCCGCAGGAATCCGGCGACCAGCGCGGCCAGCACGGTTTTGCCCACGCCGGTGTCCGTGCCGGTGATGAACAGGGGAGCATGCTTCATTTTGACATATCAAAGCGGAAGCCGGGCCGTTGCGCCAATCCAAAGTGCGTCCGCAAAACGAGGCCATTCAAAATAACATGGGCCTTCCTTTGCTTCCTTCACAAAGGCGCAGGAAGGCGCGAGTTTAATGAGGTTGGGAGGCGCGAGTGGTATGGTTTGGTTTGGCCCGGACGGGTCCAAAGCCGGAAAACGGAAAAACACGATAAATCTCCATTAAACACGATTAAAAAATCCCGGAATGGAACTTCCGGTCTTCCCGTGTTGCCCCGCAATGATCTCCGCTTCCCTCCTGATGCGATTTCCGGCCCACCGTGCGTCTTGTCAATTCCCCCGGCGTCGCCTAGCTTGGAGTCATGTTTGAATCTTTAAGCGGCAAACTCCAGAACGCGTTTCGCAATTTGCGCGGGCTCGGCAAAATTTCCGAGTCCAACGTCAGCGATTCCCTGCGCGAAGTGCGCCTGGCGCTGCTGGATGCCGACGTCAATTTCAAGGTGGCCCGCGACTTTATCGAACGGGTCAAGGCCAAGTCCCTGGGTGCGGAGGTGATTGCCAGCGTGCAACCCGGCCAGCAGATCATCAAGATCATCAACGACGAACTGGTGGCCCTCCTGGGATCGCAAAATGCCGGGATCAATCTCAGCGGCAATCCGAGCTGCGTCATGCTGGTGGGCCTGCATGGTTCGGGCAAAACCACCTCCAGCGGCAAACTCGCCCGGCTGCTCTTGAAACAGGGCCGCCAACCCCTGCTGGTGGCGGCGGACGTGTACCGGCCGGCCGCCATGGACCAACTGGAAACCCTGGGCCGCCAGTTGGAGATTCCCGTTTTCCTCAAGCGCGGCGAGACCGACGTGCTGGCGATTGCGCGCGCGGCGCTGGAGTTTGCCCGGGCGAACCACCGCAACACGCTCATCTTTGACACGGCGGGCCGGTTGCAGATTGATCAGCCGCTCGTGCAGGAACTTGTGCGGTTGCGCGATTTGGTCAAGCCGCAGGAAATTCTGCTGGTGCTCGATGCCGCCACCGGCCAGGAGGCGGTGAACGTGGCCACGCATTTCGATCAGGCGCTGAACATCACCGGATCCATTCTCACGAAACTGGACGGCGACGCCCGGGGCGGCGCGGCCCTGAGCCTGAGATCAGTCACGGGCAAGCCGATCAAGTTCATGGGCACGGGCGAAAAGCTGGATGAATTTGAACCGTTTCATCCCGAGCGGATGGCCTCGCGCATCCTCGGCATGGGCGACGTGGTGAGCCTGGTCGAGCGCGCGGCGGAGGCCGTGACCGAGGATGAGGCCAGGCGCCTGGAGGAAAAGATGCGCAAGGGCCAGTTCACCCTGGAGGATTTTCTGGAACAGTTGCGGCAGATGAAAAAGCTGGGCTCGCTGGAGAGCATTGTGGGGATGATGCCGGGCGGCGCGGAACTGTTGAAACAGCAGGGGAATCTTTCCAAACAGGAAAAGGAATTCCGGCGCATGGAGGCCATCATTTGCGGCATGACCCTGCCGGAACGGCGCAGCCCGCAGATGCTCAACGCCAAACGCCGCCTCCGCATCGCCAAGGGCAGCGGCGTGAGCGTGACGGAAGTGAACACCATGCTCAACAAATTCAACGAGATGCAGCAGATGATGAAAAAGATGGGCAAGCTTTCCAAAATGATGGGCCGCATGGGCGGCGGCCTGCCGGGGATGTTGCGCCGGTAAGCCGGACTTCAATGCCCCGCCGGCACCTTCGCCCCCGGGCGTTTCACCTTTTGCAACAGCAGCAGCATGGGCAGGCCGGCCAGGGCCAGCAGCCCAAACAGCGTGAAATTATCCACAAACGACCACAGGTGCGACTGCCGGTCCAGCACCCCATACAGGGCGCTGTATGCCTGGGTGGTCGCCGTGGCCGCATCGGCGTGCAACAGCAGCGCCCCCCGGGCGGCGGCGAGTTGATGCACAAAGGCCGGATCCAACGGCGTCAGATGACTCACCATCAATGACTGATGCACCTGCGCTCCGCGCGCCAGCATGGTGGTCACAAACGCAATGCCAATGCTGCCGCCCAGATTCCGCGTCAGATTGTACAAACCGCTCGCGTTGCCGATTTGCTGCTGTCCCAACTGACTCATCGTGATCGTCGTCAGCGGCACAAAAATAAAACTGATGGCAATGCCGTTGATGATGCTCGGCCAGATGACGTTGATCCGCGCCACTTGCAAATTAATGTCGCTCAACATGAACGATGACGCCGCCAGCAGCGAGAAGCCCAGCACCAGCATGAGGCGGAACGGCACTTTGCCCACCAGCCGCCCCACCAGCATGGTGGTGAAAAAGGCGGCGATCCCGCGCGGGCTCATGGCGTAACCGCTTTGCAGGGCGGGATAACCCATGAGCGTCTGCAAAAACAGCGGCAGCTCCGCCGTCGTGCCGTACAAAATGGCGGCCAGCGACATCATCAGGATCACGCCCACGGCAAAATTGCGGTTCTTGAACACGCGCAAATCCACCAGCGGATGCTCCACGGAAAACTCCCAGGCGATGAACCCAATGAAGGCGGCCACGGAAATGGTCACGAACCAGCAGACCCAGTCCGCCCCGAACCAGTCGGCCTCCTGCCCCTTGTCCAAAACAATCTGGAGCGTCGCCAGCCACACCGCCAGCAGGCCAAACCCCGCAAAGTCAATCGTGGCGTGCAGGTTGCGCTTGATGTACGGCGGGTCTTCCACCACCCATTTCGCCATCATCACCGCCCCGATGCCCACCGGCAGGTTGATGTAAAAGATCCAGCGCCAACTGTAATTATCCGTGATCCACCCGCCCAGCGTCGGCCCCAAAATCGGCGCCACCACCACCCCCTGGGCGAAGATCGCCATGGCCGCGCCGCGTCTGGCCACCGGAAAACTTTCCAGCATGATCGCCTGCGCGATCGGCACCATGGCCCCGCCGCCCATCCCCTGTAATATCCGCGCCATGACCAGCGTCGGCAGATCCCACGCCAGCCCGCACAGCGCCGAGGCGAACGTGAACATGATGATGCACGAAATCAGCAGCCGTTTCCGGCCGAAGTAATTCGCCAGCCACCCCGTCATGGGCAGAATGATGGCGTTGGAAACCAGATAACTGGTGAGCACCCAGGTCGCTTCATCCGTCGTCGCCGACAGACTCCCCGCGATGTGCGGCAGCGCGATGTTGGCAATGGACGTGTCCAGCACCTCCATGAAAGTCGCCATCATCACCCCCATGGCGATCAGCCAGGGACTGTGGCGCGGTTTCCATTGAATTTGAGCCCCATCCGGCATGCAAACTTATTTCTCGGCGTTTCGACGGCGGGAAACCATGCCAAAAATCAACCCGGCCACCAGGCCCGTCAGCACGGCGGCGACGCCCGGCAGCCACTGGGGCGCGACCCAGCCCCCCACGGCCACCTCCGGGGTGACCGACAGCCCCGGCCCGATCGTGTGGTTGGCCGGCAACGGTTCATCAAACACAATTTTAACCGGCACCCGCTGGACCACCTTGACGAAGTTGCCCGTCGCATTTTCCGGCGGCAACAAACTGAATTGCGCGCCGCTGCCGGCCTGGATGCTGTCCACATGCGCGGCAAAGCTCCGGCCCCCCAGCGCGTCTATTTCCACCCGCACCGGCTGGCCGGGCTGCATCTTTTTCAGTTGCGATTCCTTAAAGTTGGCCACCACCCACACCTCCGTGGGAACAATCGCCAGCAGCGCCTGGCCCGTCTCGACATAATCGCCCGGCTCCACTGATTTGCGCGTCACCCGGCCGTCCGCCGGGGCGAATATTTTGGCGTACGAAAGATTCAGCCGCGCGGAATCCAGATCCGTTTGCGCCTGGCGCATTTTGGCCAGCGCCATGGCCACCCCGGATTTGGTGGCGACATACTCGGCGTTCGCCTCCTGAATCCGGGAGTCGTCCGCATCGGCCTTTTGCCGGGCGGAATTCAGGTTGGCCTCCGCCTGTTTGGCGGCGGCCTCGGCGGCGTCGAATTCCTGGGCGGAAATCGTCTTCTGCCCGATCAATTCCCCCGCGCGGGAAAAGTCCGCCCGGGCGCGGTCCGTGGTGGCCGCCATCGCATCCGCATCAGCATGCGATTCCCGGGCCGTGGCCGCGGCGGTGGCCAGCTTGGTGTTCATTAATTCCAACCCCGCCAAAACGGCCTGATAATTCGCCGACTCCGCATCGGCCGCGGCGCTTTTCTGCGCGGTCGTCATGGCCAGGTCCGCCGGGTCAATTTCCACCAGCAGATCATTCGAGTGGACCATTTGATTGTCCTCCACCAGGACGGCGGCAATCTGCCCCCCCACGCGCGGAGCCACCGAGACGACGTGCCCGGCAATAAAGGCGTCATCCGTGGATTCATGGGTGAGGGCGTCATCGAGAAACCTCAGCCCGAAAAAACACACGATCGCCACCAGCAACGCCCCCGGCCACACCAGCCGGCCGGAAGGCGCGGGGGGCACAACGGGGGCGACGGTGGGCGCCGGAACTTGAGTTTGAGTATCAGCCACAGTTTAATCCCTTTCAAAAAACCTACCGAACGGTAGGTAATGACCGCTCGCAAGTCAATCCTTTAATCTTGGGGCGTCCTAATTCGGGTGTGAGACAAAATTCTTTTTAGGCACAGAGTGAAAGAGGGTCGTTGCGTT
>CAZUBG010000003.1:0-60629 GCA_964618545.1 uncultured Bifidobacteriaceae bacterium
ACGGTCTGCGGGTTGGGAAACCCGCGATACGGCAGACTTGGAAGTCTGCGGTACGGTAAACCGATTTCCCAATCGGCGGGCCTGTTCGTGGATCAGGCGCGCCAGGTTGGCGAACGGTCTGCGGGTTGGGAAACCCGCGATACGGCAGACTTGGAAGTCTGCGGTACGGTAAAAACGCGTCGTCCCCGCCGTTGCATTTGAAATCCATGAAATCCCTATAAGGTGCAGGTTGGGGGGCGGGAGCGAGCGTTGAAAGGTTTGACTGAGTTTGACCCGGCTTGACGCCTGACGCCGGGTCAGGGGACCGGGCCGACAACCCCTTAAAGGCACCTTGGAGCGCAAATTTTTTTGAATGTTGTTTATTGTTATTTTGCGTTTTGCCGTGGGATTTTGTTTTGACTCCGGGGATGGCAGGGTTGACCGGGATTGGGAAAATAGTGCGGCGCTCGCCAGAGACGCCGCCACGCCGAACGGCCAAACGGAGGCGGCGGCAATGGGTTGCCCGCCACGCGTCACACCGATGCAAGATGTCAAAGAACTGCGGAGGGGTCCGCCGGGGGATTGGGGGTGCCTGGGAACAAGATCATGCAGGCAACCGTCCGTCACCCTCCTTCGCTGTGATGGGCGCGACCCGGAAAAAACAGACCGGTGCCGACCAACCCTGACACCATTGCACAGGTTCTCATTCTGTCAACGGACTTTTTGTGAAAATCTAATGGGAAGGGAAGGGGGGATTTTTAACCGCGGATTTCTCGGATGGACACGGATGGGAAGAAAGCAAAGCGGGAAGGCGGAAACGCAAAACCGGGGAGTTTTTAACCGCGAAAGACACGAAATATGCGAACAAAGACGCGGATTTTTAACCGCAAAGAACGCAAAGAACACAGAGAAAAAACGGGGTTTTTAACCACGGATTTCACGGATTAACACGGATGGGGAAAGGCCAAAGCGGAAACGGAAAACAGGGGGGTGAACCTCAAAATATACGAAATATGCGAACAAAGGCGGAAAGGCGGGGACATTTAACCGCATAGAACACAATGAACGCAAAGAGGGGCATTTTAACCACGGATTTCAAGGTCTGAAGAGGAATGGGGTGGGGAAAGCCGGCGGCATTTTCCGATGCTGGCCGGTGATGCGGAGGTTGGAACGCCTGACACGGCGCGCTTGTGCGCTGATGGCTGATCGCTGAGTGAAGGAGAAGATTTTACCGGCCGGGAGGCCGGTTTGTTTATTAAGGGTCCGTCAGGAAACAACCGTTACAACCTGACTGGTTCTTTTGACGGGTGGCAGCGTTGCCCGCTCGTCACAGAACCCTTTGGCCAGGCTCCTCGCTCGCGCCTGGCCAGCCGTCAAAATTCCGGCGTCAGCTTGTAAAGTTTATTTCTTGACGGACCCTAATGGGCGGCGCGGCAGCGCCGGCCCCACCGGGGAGGCGTCCGCTTGCGGTCGCGCTCCGGGCGTTGGGCAACACGCCGTTGCGTCGGCTGCTACCATCGGGGCGGGGTGTGTGCGGATGGCGCTTGCGTTTCCGGTCGGTTCGGGGTTTGCTGGCGGCGGGTTGATGGCATGAATCGCTACGAATTTCATCTCCGCATCACGGCGGATCAATATCTGGAGTATTATCGCGGGACGGCCCGCTTGGTGGTGGTCCGTTGTACGACGGGACAGAATGTCCAGTTTCCGGCGTCGCTGCTGCAGCGGTTTGTCATGGCGGAGGGCATCCGCGGGCATTTTGTCCTGACTTGTGATGAAAATCACCGGAACTCGCGCTTGGATCGGGTGGATTGAGGGATGAGCGGATAGCTGATTGAAGGAGGGGATTTTACCGGCCGGGGGGCGGTTTTAAATCATGGGCAGAGCAGCAGTTCTGCCCTACCGAATTCAGGAGGGGCGGCGCGGCGGTGCCGGCCCCACCTATTCAAAGATTGCTCCGGTTTCACGGTTGACAGGCTGCGCCTGGCGTGGCTCAATTTTCATGGCCAAGACCACGGGGGATGTTCCATCAACACCGCTGGCTTGGGCGTCGGGTTGGCCGTGGCCGATGAAGCCCCGGGCCTGCAAGGGAATGAGTGCGAGAATTAATACGTTTCCGACTCCGCCGGAGGGCTTGGCTTTTGGCGGGGTGCGTTTGCACTTTGGGTGGATCATCCCCGGCGACGCGTCGCGCGAGCCGGTTCCGGCCTATCATTTCCGCATTTTCATTGCGGAGGGGACGGACGCCGGCCACCTTAATTTCAAGGTGGGTGACACCGCGCATGTGCTGGGGTGTGTGGGACACATTGGATACGAAATCCTGGAGCCATTTCGCGGTCATGGCCATGCGTGGCAGGCCTGCCGGGCCGTCGCCCCGTTCGTCCGGTTGTTTTATGACGCGGTGATTCTCACCTGTGATCCGGATAATCATGCGTCCATCCGCACGATTGAGCGGTTGGGGGCCCAGTTTGTGGACGAGGTGCGCGTGCCACCGCATGACCCGCAGTACCTGCGGGGATCCCGCCGCAAACGGCGTTACCGGTGGTCTTTGGAGTGAAACCGAGGCCAAGGCTTGGAAGGGTAGTTTTTTATACAGTTGAGGACCTTCATTTCGGGCTGGGTCCGATGCCTCTGACCTTGGGCTCACCACATTCTGGCAATCAGGAAACAATTGAAAGCCGTTTTTTGACAAGTTACGTCCAGCCAGTGGGAACCCATTTCGCTATTAATTGAGCTGTAAACTTAACAAAACATGCTCATGCTCAAATCAACGTTGTGTGATCGCCCGGAAATCTGCCGGTCATGAGCCATTCTTAATCCTATCATGCCTACCAAACCGAAAAAATCGAAATCCAAGCTGACCCTGCCATCCCGGGGGGTTGACTGGCTGAACAATCCCATCTTCAACAAAGGCACCGCGTTTACGGATGCGGAGCGCGACTCGCTGGGGCTGCGCGGGCTGTTGCCGCCGCACGTTCACAGCATGACGGAGCAAGTGCTGCGCGTCATGAACAACTTTCGCAGCAAACCCAATGATCTGGAGCGCTACATTCAATTGGTGAGCCTTCAGGACCGGAACGAGACGCTCTTTTACCGCGTGGTGATGGATCACCTGGAGGACATGCTGCCGATCGTTTACACGCCGACGGTGGGGCGCGCCTGCCAGGAATTCGGCTCCATTTTCCGCCGGTCCCGCGGGCTGTACATCAGCAGCCGGGATCGCGGACAAATCGAGAAAGTGCTGCGCAACTGGCCGATCCCCGACGTGCGGGTGATCGTGGTGACCGATGGCGAACGGATTTTGGGATTGGGCGACCTGGGGGCCTCCGGCATGGGCATTCCCATTGGCAAGCTTTCGCTCTACACCGCTTGCGCGGGGGTGGATCCCCGGCAATGCCTGCCGATCACCATTGATGTGGGCACGGACAATGAAACGCTGCTGAAGGACACGCTCTACACCGGTCTGCGCCAAAAACGCATTCGCGGCGAGGAATACGACTTGCTGATTGCGGAGTTCATTGACGCCGTGCAGAAGGTGTTTCCGAAGGTCCTGGTGCAGTTCGAGGACTTTGGCAACCACAACGCGTTCCGCCTGCTGGAACGCTATCGCGACCAGATTTGCACGTTTAATGACGACATCCAGGGCACTGGTTCCGTCGCGCTGGCGGGGGTGCTTTCCTCGCTCCGCCTGAACGGGGGCAAACTGGCCGACCAATGCATCCTTTTCTTTGGCGCGGGCGAAGCCGGTCTCGGCATTGCCGACCAGATCGCCGCGGTGCTCGCCGAAGAGGGTTTGTCACCCGCTGAGGCGCGCAAACGCTGCTGGTTTGTGGATTCCAAGGGTCTCATCGTTGAGGGCCGTGGCAATCTCACCGCCAACAAGCTGCCTTACGCCCATGCCCATGCCGATGCCTGTCCCGATTTGCTGGCGGCGGTCAAATCCCTCAAGCCCACGATGCTGATTGGCGCTTCCGGCCAGGGCAAGGCCTTCACCCAGGAAATCGTGGAGACGATGGCGAAAAACAACAAGCGCCCCATCATCTTTGCCTTGTCCAATCCGACCTCGAAGGCGGAATGCACCGCCGAAGAGGTTTACGCCTGGAGCAACGGCAGCGCGGTGTTTGCCACGGGCAGTCCGTTTGCCCCGGTGACGCTGAACGGCCGCACATATGTGACCGGGCAGGGGAACAATGTCTATATTTTCCCCGGAGTGGGTCTGGCGGTGGTCGCCACCGGTTCCCGCCGGGTCACGGACGCCATGTTCATCGCGGCGGCCCGCACGCTGGCCTCGCTCGTCCGCGAGGACGAACTGGCGCAAGGCCGGGTGTATCCGAAGTTGACGCGCATTCACGAGGTTTCCCTCGCCATCGCCACGGCGGTGGCGGAGGAAGTTTACGCCCGGGATCTGGCCACGGTGAAGCGGCCCGCCGACCTGGCCGCTTACATTCAGGCCTCGATGTACAATCCTGCGTATCCTGATTACAGCCCCTCCGTGCAAACGAGCACGGTGGCGTAAGTTTCAAGCGCCGGGCTTGGGCAGTTCATGCAGGCCAAGCGCGGCGCCCTGCGGGTCACGGAAGACCGCGATCCGACCGACTTGGGGCACGGGCATCACCGGTACGATGACCGTCGCCCCAAGTTCCACCGCCCTGGCGAGGGAGGCATCCGCATTGTCCACCACCACATAGGCGAGCCATTGGGTGGGCGTGCCCGGCTGCATGGCCTGCATCAGGCCCCCCACCGGCATCGGGTTCGTTTCAGTTTTGAACAACTGGCAGGGCGGCAGTCCGGCGGCGGGTGCGGGATGCGGAAACGGCGCCACTTGCCAGCCAAACAATTTGCCGTAGAAACCGCCGGAGGCGGCGGTGTTGGAAGTGATGAGTTCATTCCAACTGAACTCACCGGTCGTTGGAGGGGGGCAGGGGGATTCTTCGCTCATGATGTGCTGATGTTTGAGGTTGATAAAAAACGGGTCTCATGTCACCACGACATGAGACCCGCCAGGGGTCACTTTACCACGGTTTATAACCGTGACAAGTGACATTAATGTTAAGGCCGACCGTTGGGGCGGTTACTGACCGACCACCAGGATGTCCAGCAGGCCTGGTCCGTTGAAGCCGCGTCCACCCCGGCGTCCGCCAGCCGGTGCGTTGGTGGCGGGGGGCGGCGTCGCCGGCTGCACGGCCGGAGTGGCGGGGCGTTCAACGGCAATGAGCACGATCTGATTCTTTTGGGTGTCCAGCGTGCAGGTTTTGGCACCCGTCCTGGTGGGGACATTCTGTTCCACCGCAAAACTCGTCGGACTCTGCTCCTTGATGATCGTCAGGGTGCCGTCCCGTTGGGAACTAAACGCCTCCATCGTGTTGGGGTTGAACCCGCCGCCGTCCGTGCCGCTGCCAATGGGCAGCGTGTCCAAAATTTTGCCATCCTCCGCACTGAGGATCACGCAGGTGGCCGGTTCATGGCACATGGCGAACAGGATGTGGTTTTTCGCATCCAAACCCAGACCGCCGGGGCCGCCGCCCTTGCCGCCGAGGCTGTAAGTGGCGGTGAGCTTGAGGGTGTTCAAATCCACCACGGCGATGCTGTCCTTATCCTCCAAATCCACATACAGACGCCCCTGGCCGTCACTCTGCGCCTGTTCCGGCGCGCCGCCCAGGTCAATCGTTCCCACAATGGAACCGTCCTTGGCGTCAATCACCGTCACATTGGGCGCGCCATGGCTCAGAACGAAAATGCGCTCCGACCCCGGATCGGCCAGAATCCCGTCCGGGCCGCCCTCGACCGGAATCGTCTTGATCAATTCCAAGGTCTGCGTGTCGAACATGGCCACCGGTTTGCTGCTGGCAAACGCGTGGTGTGATTTGGAGTCCACGGCCACGCCGTGGGCGCGGGTGTTGGTGACGGAACCGACGGGTTTCAGGGTGTCCAGATCAAACACGAGCACGGCCTGGCCGCGCGGGACGTAGAGGCGGCGGCCCTGGCTGTCGGCCGTGACGTAATCAATGCCGCCGGTGCCCATCAGGCTGGCGGTGTTGACGATTTTATAGGAGCCGGCTCCGGCCGGCGTCAGCGTGTCCACCTTCAGGCTGGTCGGCGGGAGGACGGTGTTCGGGGGTGTTTGGGCCAGCGCGCTGGCCGCCAGCAAGCTGGCACCGGCCAGCAGCAACCGGTGTGAATAATGAGCGAGATGTTTCATAAGGTGATTCCGTTGCTTGTTTAAATGGTGGATTCGGTATAATTAAAAATTCAAACCACCCCGGTCTGGCATCTTCGGAGAGCCCGGGCCGGTGCTGGTCTGAAATTGACTCCATATAACCCCCCCCTTTCCCCCAAATCAACGGGATTCTGCTTTATGACAAAGAATTAATCGGGGTTAAAAATGGCGGCCTGAATTTTGATTAGACCGGGGCGCCGGCCGCTGTTATACTGGCGACACTATGACACCCGATGATATTTTGCTGGAAGCGGAAGAAAAAATGCTCAAGACGGAGCAGGCCGTCATCAATGATTTTGCCGGGGTGCGCACAGGCAAGGCCTCCGCGGCCCTGGTGGAAAACATTCAGGTGGAGGTTTATGGCTCGCTGATGCGGGTACGCGAACTGGCCGGCATCACCACTCCGGAGCCGCGCATGCTGGTGATTCAGCCCTGGGATCTGGCCACGATTCAGCCCATTGAAAAGGCGATTCAGAAATCGAATCTCGGCCTGTCGGGCGCGGTGCAGGGCAAAGTCATCCGGCTGGCGTTTCCCGAATTGAGCACGGAGCGCCGTCAGGAATTCGTGAAGATCATCAAGAAAATGTCCGAGGATGGCCGGGTGGCGGTTCGTCATGTGCGCCGCGAGGCCATGGAGCAACTGAAAAAAGCCAAAACCTCCGGCGGCGTGGGGGAGGAGGAGATTGAGGCGGGGGAAAAAGAGCTGCAAAAGCTGACCGACCAGTATATCGCCAAGATTGACGCCCTCATCGTCACGAAGGAAAAAGAAATCATGACGGTGTGAGGCGGCCGCGCGGGGTACGGGGCGAAAAATTTAAAGTACAAAACCCAAACAACAAAGAAATTCCATATTTCAAGCAGCAAAACCGGGCGGATCCGGTGCCCGGGGCGGGGTGTTATTTTTCAAAGTCTCCGCACGTTTTTCCCCGGCGGGGCGGCGGTGAAGTCCGGTTCGCCCAAATTGGCGTGTTCAATTAGCTTGCCAAATGCATCCCCTGCTTTAAATTGGGCGACCATATTTTAAACATGCATATGAATTGTTTTGCGGAAGTTTTGGCGATGGGCCCGGCCCCCCAGGGAGCCGCCGGTCAGCCGGCACAGTCACCGTTGATCTCGTTTGTGCCGATGGTGCTGATTGTGGTGGTCTTTTATTTCATCCTCATCCGGCCCCAGCAGAAGCGGGCCAAACAGCAGGCGGAGATGCTCAAGACCATCAAGGCCGGCGACCGCGTCACCACCGCCAGCGGGGTGATTGGCGTCGTGATTTCGGTCAAGGACAACACCGTCATGCTGCGTTCGGCGGATTCCAAAATGGAGGTGACGAAGTCTTCGATCACCGAAATCATCAACACTGACACGCCGGCCGCATCCTGAGCTTTCGTCATGAATAAAAACAATAATCTGGGCCGGTTCATCGTCGTCATTGCCATCGTTCTGTGGGCGCTGTTTGAAATTTACCCGCCCACCAGCCGGGATCTGGTGCAACAATTTGCCGACCGGGCGATGAACAAGGACGCCGCGTTTGCGGCCATTCTGCAGCGCGTGCAGCCGATGCAGAAGGCCCGTCCTGACCGGGAGTTCAGCAACCTTTCGGATGCGATAGGCACCAATGACATCGCCGCCTATTTTCCGTTTGTCCAGTCCAAGGGACAACTTTACCCGACGACCTACATTTTGAACCAGTTGCAGCGCGATGCCTCGGGGAAGATCAAGCTCGGCCTGGATTTGCAGGGCGGCACCTCGTTTTTGGTGGAGATGGACACCAACAAGCTGGTGAATCCGCAGGATGCCGGCAGTGCGATTTCCCAGGCGGTGGAAGTGCTGCGCAAGCGCGTGGATGCCTTCGGTGTGGCGGAGCCGGTGATTCAACCCGCGGGCGGCAACCAGATCTTGATCCAACTGCCCGGCCTGTCCCAGGCCGTGAAGGAAAGCGCCAAGGCCCAGATCCAGAAGGCCGCCTACCTTGAGTTTCGTCTGGTGAAGGAAGACAGTGAGGAAATCCTGAAGAGCGGGGAGCCGATCCCGCCCGGTTATGAGAAACTGCGCACCTCGGAAGCGAACCAGTCCGGGGAAGAGGCCAGGTCCCACGAGTATATTGTCAAGAAGCGGCCGGAAAACAATCTGGCGGGCGACATGGTGAAGAGTTCCATGGTGGTCCGTGACAACATGGGCAACCCGGAAATCACCTTCTCGCTCAATGACGAAGCGGCCAAGCGGTTTGCCGAGACAACTCGTGAAAACATTCACCACCAGCTCGCCATCATTCTGGACGGTGAATTATATTCCGCGCCGGTGATTCAAGCGGCCATCGAAACGGGCGACGTCAGCATCACCGGCTCGTTTACCATTCAGGAAGCCCAGGAGCTGGCCAATGTGCTGCAAAACCCCCTGCGCGCGCCGCTCAAAATTGTTTCCTCCGAGGACGTGGACCCGACCATGGGCCGGGACGCCATTCACAGTGGTGTTGCGGCGTCCGTCTATTCCCTGATTTTCGTGGCGCTCTTCATGCTGTGCTATTATCGCAAGGCCGGCATCAACGCGGATATCGCCCTGATTCTGAACGTGGTCATCCTGATGGGCGTCATGTGTTCAGTGGGCACCACGCTGACCCTGCCGGGCATCGCGGGTGTCGTGCTGACCATCGGCATGGCGGTGGATGCGAACGTGCTGATTTATGAACGCTTGCGCGAGGAACTGGCCAAGGGCAAGTCCCTGCGCGGGGCCATTGACGCCGGTTACGCCCGGGCCTTCACCACCATTTTCGATTCCCACGTCACGACGCTGATTTCCTCCGTCATCCTGATTTTCATGGGCACGGGCGAAATCAAGGGCTTCGGTGTGACGCTGACGATTGGTGTGGCGGCCAGTTTGTTCACCGCGTTGGTGGTGACCCGGTTGGTGTTCAACTTCATGCTCGACAACAACCTCTGGAAAACGCTGCCCATGTTCCATCTCATCCGGAGTTCGAAACTGGATTTCATGTCCTACGCCAAGCCGGTGTTCGTGCTGTCCTGGACCTTTGCCATTGTGGCGATTTTGTACGGTGGCATTTTCCGGGGCGAGAAGCTGTTTGGCGTGGATTTCGTGGGGGGCGACAGCACGACCTATTCTTTTGCCCAGAAACTGGATGTGGAGCAAATCCGCAGCGCCACCACGGCGGTGGGTGAAAAGGACGCTCAAATTCAGTATCAAAAGGACATTGGCGCCGGCACGGAGAGGCTGCGCATCACCACTTCCAGCGGATCTTCCGCCAAAGTGAGCCAGGAGCTGGCCACGAAATTTCCCCAAGCGAAATTCAGCCGGATCAACGTGAAAGAGGTCGGGGCCACGGTCGGCGCGGAAATCCGGCGTTCGGCGGTCATTGCGGCGTTGTTTGCCATGTTCGGCATTTTGGTTTATGTGGCGTTCCGCTATGAATTCTCCTTTGCGGTGGCGGCGGTGATTGCGGTGCTGCATGACGTGCTGCTGGCCATTGGCTGCTACTGCCTGGCCAACGGCATTTCCGGCCGCGAATTCAATGCCACCGTGGTGGCGGCCATCCTGACCATCATCGGGTTTTCCATGAATGACAAAATCGTGATCTTCGACCGGATTCGCGAGGACTTGAAGCTGGGCGTGCGCGGCTCGTTCAAGGAAGTCATCAATCAGGCCCTGAACCAGACCCTGAGCCGGACGATCATCACCAGCGGCACGGTGCTGATTGCCACGGGGTGCCTCTACGTCCTGGGCGGCGGCGTCATCAATGATTTTGCCTTCACCTTCCTGGTGGGCATCATCACCGGCACCTACTCGTCCATCTACATTGCCAGCGCGATTGTCCTGTGGTGGCACAAGGGCGAACGTCCCAACATCGGGGTCTCCCAGGTGACGCTGCAACAGAACACCGGGCAACCGGTGGTCTGATTGGTGGCAATGATTGAAATCACCCCATGGCATTGGGCCGGTTTCATCATCTGCCTCCTGTGCTTTGTGGCGCTGGACCTGGGGCTTTTGGAAAGGCGGAAAGCCCGCCGGCGGGAAAGCGAAAACGGGGAAGTCAGTTTCAAGCGGGCCCTGGGTTGGAGCGGCTTATGGCTCACTCTGGCCCTGCTGTTCGCGCTGGGGCTCGGCGGCTGGCGCGGCCGGGCCGAAGCCGTGCAATTCGTCAGCGGCTACCTGATTGAATGGTCGCTTTCCCTCGATAACATCCTCGTGATTGCGCTTATTTTTTCGGCCTTCCGCCTGTCCCCGGCCCTGCAGCATCGCGCGCTGATGCTGGGGGTGCTGGGCGCGGTGGTGATGCGCGGTTTGATGATCGGCGCGGGTGCGGTCTTGATCCACCAATTCAACTGGATCTTGTATGTCTTCGGCGGCTTCCTGATTTTTGCCGGCCTCAAAATCGTCTTCTCCCGGCCGGAACCAGTGTCCCCGGAACAAAATCCGGTCGTTCGCCTCGTGCGCCGGTTTTTCCCCGTGTCCGCCCGTTTTGACGGGCTGCGGCTGGTGACGCTGGTCAACCAGCGCCGGGCGCTGACCCCGCTGGCGCTCGTGATCGTGCTGGTGGAAAGCAGTGATCTGATCTTCGCGCTGGATTCCGTGCCCGCCGTGTTCTCGGTCACCCGAGATGCGTTCATCGTGTTCACCTCGAATGTCCTCGCCATTCTCGGGCTGCGGTCCCTTTACTTTTTGCTCGCGGGCGCGCTGGATTATTTTCGCTTTCTCAAGTTTGGCCTGTCGGTCGTGCTGTTGTTTGTCGGGGCGAAAATGCTGTTGGAACCTCATGGCCACGCGCCGGCCTGGTTCCAGTGTGAGATTTCCAACGGGGTTTCCCTGCTCACCATTGGCGGCATTTTGGTGGCGGCCATGGCGGGGTCGGTGGCCGCCGCCCGCCGCGAAAGGCGGGTGTCGCGATGAAATGCCGCTGGTCCTTCGCCCCGCCGCAGCCCCTGCTGGCCGCCAAAATCGCGGCGGCGAAGCAAATCCCGCCCTTGCTGGCGCAGTGCCTCCTCAACCGGGGCATCAGCGAATCCGGCGCGGTGGAAAACTTTCTGGCGCCGCGCTTAAAACAGCTCGCCGATCCGTTTCTCCTGCCCAACATGGCGGTGGCGGTGGATCGTTTGTATGCCGCGCGTGAGCAATCCGAGTTGGTGGTGATTTTTGGCGATTACGACGTGGATGGCGTCAGTTCCACGGCGCTGCTGGTGGAGGTGCTGCGGGCCCTTGGATGGCGGGTGGAGTGTTATCTGCCGCACCGCCTGGAGGAGGGGTACGGACTCAGTCGGGACGGGGTGGAAAACTGCCTCAACAAGTTTTCCGCCACGCTGCTGCTGGCGGTGGACTGCGGTTCCACGGCCGTGGAAAGCATCGCCTGGCTGCGGGATCGGAAGGTGGATGCCATCGTCCTCGATCATCATCAAGTTTCCTCACCGCCGCCCGCCGCCGTCGCGCTCGTCAACCCGCAACTGGCCGGCGAGCAGGAGGTGTCTTTCCGCGATCTTTGTTCCGCCGGCCTGGCCTTCAAACTCGCCCACGCGCTGGTCAAGCGCGGACGCGAGAACGGCCTGCCCGGGATGGAGGCGTTTGATTTGCGCCCGCTGCTGGATCTCGTCGCGCTGGGCACCATTGCCGACGTTGTGCCTCTCACCGGGGAGAACCGCATCCTGGTCACGGCCGGACTCGAGCGGTTGAGCGCCACCCAGCGTCCGGGGTTGGTGGCGCTGAAGCAGATCGCCCAGTCCCCCGAAAGGCTCAACACCATGGACGTGGGCTATCAGCTTGCACCCCGGCTCAACGCGGCGGGCCGACTGGAAAACGCCCTCGAATCCCTGCAACTCGTCCTGGCCCGGGACGCCGCCGAAGCCCTGCCGCTGGCGCGGAACCTGGATTATCACAATCAGGAACGACAGAAGATCGAGCGCGGCATCACCACCAGCGTCATCGGGGCGGTCAAGGCGCGGTTTAATCCGCAGACTGATTTTGTGATTGTGGAGGGGCAGTTGCTCTGGCACATCGGCGTGGTGGGCATTGTCGCCTCGCGCGTAATGCACCAATTTTACCGGCCCGCCTTTATCCTTGGCGGGGAAGGGGAGCAATGGCGCGGTTCCGGCCGGAGCATTCCCGGTTTCGACCTCGCCGCCGCCCTGCGCGAGTGCGACGATTTGCTGGTGCGCCACGGCGGTCATGCCATGGCCGCCGGAGTGACGATTTCCCCGGACCAGGTGGACGCCTTTCGCAAGCGGCTCAATGAGATCGCCCGCCGCTCGCTCAAGCCGGAGGATTTGCAGCCGCTGCTGCCGTTGGATGCCGAAGTCGGCCTGAAGGACGTGACGTTGGATTTGCTGGAGCAACTGGACCGCATCAAGCCGACCGGGCAGGGGAACCCGCCCCTGCAATTCTGGGCGCGGCATCTGGCCAATGCCCGCCCGCCCCAGCGCATGGGGTCTGAAAAGCAGCACGCCAAATTGTGGGTGACGGACGGAAAAATCACCCTGCAAGCCGTCTGGTGGGGGGTGGGATCCGCCACCATGCCCGATGGCATCTACGACCTTGCCTTTGTCCCCCAAGTCAACGACTTCAGCGGTCACAACACTGTCCAACTCAAAGTCCTCGACTGGCGGCCGGCCGCTTAGGGTCCGTCAAGCAACAACCGTTACAACCTGACTGGTTCTTTTGACGGCTGGCAGCGTTGCTCGCTCGTCACAGGACCCTTTGGCTAGGCTTCTCGCGCGCGCCTGGCCAGCCGTCAAAATTCCGGCGTCAGCTTGTAAAGTTTATTTCCTGACGGACCCTTAGCGTTGGGTCAGCCCCACAAAATTACTCAGGATCTGCAACCCCACGCGCTGGCTTTTTTCCGGATGAAACTGCGTGGCAAACACATTGTCGCGCCAGACCGACGACGCAAATGTGCCGCCGTAGTTGGTTTGTGTGGCAATGATGCCGGCATCCACTGGTTTCGGATAAAAACTGTGGACAAAATAAACGTAACTGCCTTCCGCCACGCCTTGGTACAGCGGACACTCCGGCCGGGTGATGGCGAGTTGGTTCCAGCCGATCTGGGGGATTTTCAGCCCCGGCTGTTCGGCAAAGCGGACCACTTTCCCCTGGAACAAACCCAGTCCGGCGGCGCAACTGTTGAACTCCTCGCTCTTCTCAAACAGCGCCTGATACCCCACGCAGATGCCGAGAAACGGACGCCCGGATTGGGTGAACTCGCGCGCGGCCTCGAACAGTTCCTGTTTGCGCAGCGCATGGATGCAGTCGTCAAACGCCCCGACGCCGGGCAACACCAGCCCGCGAGCATCCCCGATGTCGGAGGGGCGCTGGACGAGTCGGACCGTGGCGCCGGCCTTGAGCAGCGCCTTGTGGACACTGCGCAGGTTCCCGGAGCCATAATCAAGCAGAGCAATCATCCCGGGGATTTTAAGCCGGAAGCCCGCCGGAAGGAATCATAAAACGGCGGTGGAAAAAATGCTCCGGGGCAAAGCTCTTGTTTGAAAGCGGCGACCTTTTGCCGCACACCCAAACGACCTTTGGTCTGATGACTTCGGGACGCACCGTCTGGTGCCTGGTTTGGGGCCGGAATAATTCGGTTTTACGCTTCGGCTGGCGTTGGATATACTGTCCGTCATGTTGTTTGCATTTACGAAGTATCATGCGCTGGGCAACGATTATATTGTGATTGATCCGAATGACCTGCCGGCGGCGCTGACGACGGATCAGGTGAAAACGATTTGCCACCGTAATTTCGGCGTTGGGTCGGACGGCATCCTGCTGGGGCCGCTGCCGGCGGCGAATGCCGAGTTCGGTCTGAAGATTTACAATCCCGATGGCAGTGAGGCGGAAAAGAGCGGCAACGGTCTGCGAATTTTCTCGCGGTGGCTGTGGGATCGCAAGCGGGTGGGGAGCGAGGAATTTGCCATCCAAACGGCGGGCGGCCTGGTGCGGTCCACGGTGTTTGCGGGCGGCGCCTCGGTGCAGGTGGAGATGGGGGGGGTGAGCTTTGCGAGTGAGGCGATCCCGGTGACCGGCCCGGCGCGCGAGGTGATTAATGAGGCGATCACGGTGGGCGGCCGCCGGTTCAACTTCTGTGCGGCGACGATTGGGAATCCGCATTGCGTGCTGCCGCTGCCGGAGGTCAGTCCGGAGCTGGCGCATCAATACGGGCCGCTGGTGGAACACCACGCGTTTTTCCCCCGGCGGACGAATGTGCAGTTCATGAAGGTGCTGGACCGGGGCAACATTCAGATTGAGATCTGGGAGCGCGGGGCGGGTTACACGGTGGCGAGCGGGAGCAGCAGCAGCGCGGCGGCGGCGGTGGCCCACAAGCTGGGGTTGTGCGACCGGCGGATTTCCGTGCACATGCCGGGCGGGGTCATTGCGATTGACATTGGCGAGAGTTTTACCATCCGCATGACGGGCGGGGTGACGCGGGTGGCGGCGGCGGTGATGGCGGCGGAAATGGTGAGTCAGGTGATGCGCGGCTGAAGGCCGCTTGCAAAGAATCATTGCTGGCTGCATTCGCCGGAGATAAACTGCGCGCATGTTTCAAACTGTGCTTGAGGCCGAAGCGGCCGGCGGGGTCGGCGGTGGGCGCGACCTTCACCGGTCGGCCTACCGGTTTATGCTTCAGGCCCGGCTGTTGGATGAAAAACTGGCCGCGCTATACCGGGCCGGGAAAATTCATGGCGGGGTGTTCCTCTCACGGGGACAGGAGGCGCTGAGCGTGGCGATCGGGTTGTCCCTGAAGAAGACGGATGTGTTTGCGCCGTTGATCCGCGATTCGGCGGGGCGGCTGGCGTTTGGGGAGACGCTGCAGGATGCGCTGCAAACGTGCCTGGGATCCGCGCTGGGTCCGATGCGCGGGCGGGATGGCAATGTCCACCGGGGCCGGCCGCGGGAAGGGTATCTGCCGATGATCAGTCACCTGGGGGCGATGATATCCGTGGTGAACGGGGCGCTGTTTGCGCGCCGGTTCAAGGGGGTGACGGGGGTGGTGGGGGCGACGTGCATTGGCGACGGGGGCACGGCGACGGGGGCGTTTCATGAGGCGCTCAACCAGGCGGCGGTGGAGAAGCTGCCGCTGGTGCTGGTGGTGGCGAACAATCAATATGCGTATTCCACGCCCAATGACCGGGAGTTTGCATGCCGGGATCTGGCGGACCGCGCGGCGGGTTACGGGGTGACGGCGCATGCGGTGGAGGCCACGGATTTGACGGCGTGTCTGGAGGTGCTGGACCACGCGGTGGGGCAGGCCCGAAAGGGCGGGGGACCGCAACTGGTGGTGGCCCGGCTGCTGCGGCTGTGCGGGCACGGAGAGCATGATGACGCGGGTTATATCGCCCCGGAACTGAAAGCTTCGCCCCTGGGGCGGGACTGCCTGAAGGTGGCGGAGGACATTTTATTGAGCCGGGAGTGGGCGGATGCGGAGGAACTGGCGGCTTGGCGCGGCGAAACGATCCGGGAGATCGAGGCGGTGGTGGCCCGGGTGCAGCGGGAACCGGCGCCGGATCCATTCACGGAGAGTTGGTCGGCCATCTCGTGCAAACATTTGATGGAAACCCATGATGAGATTTGAATTTGGGACATGAGCATCACCTATCTGGAAGCCATTCGCGAAGCGCAGGCCGTGGCGTTGCGCGATGATCCGCGCGTGTTTATTTACGGCCAGGACGTCGGCGCCTTTGGGGGCGCGTTCAAGGCCACGAAAAATCTGGCCCGCGAATACCCCGGGCGCGTTTTTGATGCGCCCATCAGCGAGGATGCGATGATGGGGATGGCGGTGGGGGCGGCGGTGGAGGGGCTGCGGCCGATTGTGGAAATGCAGTTTGCGGATTTTTCGACGGCGGGATTCAACCAGATTGTGAACCAGGCGGCGACGCTGTTTTGGCGGACGAAGGTGCCGTGTTCGCTGACGGTGCGGCTGCCGTTTGGCGGGACGTCGGGCAGCGGGCCGTTTCACAGCCAGAGTCTGGAGACGATTTATGCGCATTATCCGGGACTGATTGTGCTGACGCCAGCGACAGTGGAGGATGCCTACAGCATGCTGATCGAGGCGGTGGCGATTGACGATCCGGTGATTTTTTGCGAGCACAAGTTCCTGTATTATCATCTGAAGGCGGAAGCCCTGCCGAGCGAGGCGCTGCCGGTGGGCAAGGCGCGCATTGCGCGCGAGGGCCGCGACCTGACGATTGTGGCGTACAGCGCGATGGTGCATGAAGCGCTGGCCGCCGCCGCTGAACTGGTCCCGGAAGGCCGCGAGATTGAAGTGGTGGATTTGCGCTCGGTCAAACCACTGGATACGGATACGATCATGGCGAGCGTCGCCCGCACGGGACGCCTGCTGTGCGTGGGCGAGTCGTGGCCCTGGGGCGGGGTGACGGCCGAGGTGATTGCCCGCGTGGCCACGGAGGGTTTTGGATTGCTGGATGTGCCCCCGCAGCGCCTCAATGCCAAGGACACGCCTGTTCCTTATCATCCCAATTTATGGGCCGCGCACCGTCCCGCGGCGCAGGCCATCGCCGAGGCCGCCCGAAAAATGCTGCGGCTCTGATTAACCTTAACCTTTTACCGATTCAGTCATATGCCGCAAATTCCCATCATCATGCCGCAACTGGGCGAGTCCATCGCCGAGGCCGCCATCATCAATTTTCTGGCGGCGCCCGGCGCCCGGATCAAGGCCGACCAGGAATTGATCGAAGTGGAGACGAACAAGGCCACCATGACGGTGACGGCCCCTTGCGATGGCCTGGTGGTGAAGTACACGGTGGAACTCCAGGAAAGTTATCCGGTGGGCGCGGTGCTGGGCCAGATTGAAGCCACGGCGGAGGAAATCGAGCGGGCGGGGTTGGATCTGCCCGCCGCCGTCAGCAGTGGTGAGGCCGGGAAAGGCGCTGAACCGCAGGCCAAACCGGAGGCTTACCGCGTGCAGCCGACGGTGCGGGGCCTGCCGGTGCCGGCCAATGCGGCGGGGGCGAGCTATTTGTCCCCGAGGCTGAAAGCCCGCATGAATGAACTGGGACTGCACGCGGCGGATCTGGCGGGGATTGCCGGGAGCGGGGCCGCCGGGCGGGTGACGATTGAGGATTTTGAAACGTTCATCACGAGCCTGGAAAAGCACAAAATGAGCAAGGCTTCGACGATGCGCGTGGCGGTGGCGGACGCCATGCGCCGCAGTTGGACGCGGCCCATCGCCACGGTCGGGCTGCCGGTGCAACTGGACCCGATGCTGGCGCACCGGAAAGCGTCGTCCCCCAAGCCGGGTCCGGCGTTGTACGCGTTGCGCGCGCTGGCGATTGCGCTGGCGGAGAACAGCGCCCCGGCCGGCCGGTTGGTGGGAAACAAGGTGATTCATCCGACGTCCATTGACGTGGGTTTTGCCGTGGAGGCCGAGGACGGCGTGCTGGTGCCGGTGATCCGCCATGCCGACCAGAAATCGCTCAAGGAACTGGTCGCCCGGTATAACGAATTGGTGGAACTGGCGCGGGCGCGCAAGCTGCCGGCGGATGCCACGGGCGGCTCCATTGCGACGGTGACGAATTACGGTACGTTTGGCTTGATCTGGGCCACGCCAATTCCCTTGCCGGAACAGACGCTGGTGCTGGGCATGGGAGCCGGACAGCGGATGCCGTTTTGGGACGAGGCCAAGAACCAGTTTGTGCCGGTGTTGGAAGCGAATCTCACACTAAGTTTTGACCACCGTGTGCTGGATGGCGGCGGGGCCGGCCGGCTGCTGGCGCGGATTGCCGATTTGATGCGGCATCCGGAGAAGTTGTAAATCAGCGTCTGGACGAGCTGTTTCCCGGCAACTTGGTGGCGAAGTTGTGTGGTTTCAAATGGAAGGGGATTTTTTCAGCTTGCCGCCTTCGGTGCGCGAAGTGCCGGATGTGGAGTTTGATTAAGCGCGGATGTGGTCTAAAATGAATGGGTGAAAACTTTAACCGTTGCGGAAGGCCGGGGTCGCCTGGGATATTGGCTCAAAAAAGCGGTGCAAGGCGAGGATATCGGTTTTATGTTTGAGGGCGAAGTGGTCGCCTTGCGTCCGGTGGAAGTGCATTCCGCCGATTACTCGTTGCAGGAATACGGCTTGAGCAGCCGGGAAATGGCGGCGGCGGAGAAGAAGATCGCGGCGGAGATTAAAACCGCCCGGGCACGTGGTGAGGCCACCCAATTCACCGGGAGTAAAAACCGCAGAGGGCAGATGGAGAGTGGGAAAGCCCGGAGGGTTGGCCGAGAATAGCCTGGCGTTTCAACGCCAGGTTTGCGTCCCACCAGCAACGCGTCCCAAAGGGACGCCTGAAATACATGCCTGCCAGGCAACGATTCAGCCTGTTCACCGGAGGATGAGGCAAAACCATTTGCTAAGGCCGGGCCAAAGCCGTTAAAACGGTTTTTCAGGTCTTCACGTCATCACCATCACCCACACCAGCAGTCCGGCCATGGCGGCGAGGGTGACGGGCACGCCCAGGCGGGCGAAGTCACGGAAGGAAATTCGGATGCCGAGTTCGCGGGCTTGCTGGACGACGATGATGTTGGCCACGCTGCCGACGATGATGAGTCCGCCGCCAAAGCTGTTGGCGAGGGCCAGGACATAGGCCGCCGGGGGATGCGCGAGGTTGGCCACTTTGAGCAGGAGCATTACTGCGG
The DNA here is from genome assembly GCA_964618545.1 of uncultured Bifidobacteriaceae bacterium. Lineage (GTDB taxonomy): Bacteria > Verrucomicrobiota > Verrucomicrobiia > Limisphaerales > UBA11358 > UBA11358. The sequence goes on from CAZUBG010000003.1 coordinate 18,815, forward strand.
CGGAGTTGCCAATAACGTTGGAGAGCAGGGCAGCGACGGTCAGCAGCACCGGCGGTGATTGCAGCGGCACGCCGGCGTGCGTGAGCCATTGCGCGGCCTGGTCGCTGCATCCGGTGGCCTGGAAGGCGCCGGTCACCACGAATAGGCCCATGAACAGGACCAGGATGGGCCAGTCCACAAAGCCCAACAATTCAGAGGTGCGAAACTTGGGGCTGGCCAGGTGAATGCCGGCGGCGGTCAGGGCGATGATTTCCTTGGGCAGCGAGGTGAAAAACAGGGCGATGACGAGGCCCAGTATGATCAAGCCCTTGATCGTGTGCGCCCGGTTGAACGGATATTGGGTTTCCCTTGGCCCGGGCGGGAGCACAGTGGTTGGGGTCAGTTGGTGGCGGGACAACCGCCAGATAATCGCGCAGGCGCAGAGCAGGGCGGACAGCACCGGCGTGAAGCACCAGAGGGCGTAATGGCCGAACCCCAGACCGGCGATCTGGCCGATCATCATGTCCTGGGGATTCCCCACGAGGGTGGCGGCCGCGCCAATGTTGCTGGCCAGGGCCAGGGCGATCAGAAAGGGCACGGGATTGAGCTGCCGTTTCAGGAGGGCGGCGGCGGCGACCGGGGTGAAGACGAAACACACGATGTCGTGGTTCAGGAAGGTGGAGAGACCGGCCGTGGCGAGCATTAACACGATGAGAAAACGCGCGGGATTGCCCAGTCCGAGGGCGATGCGGCCGGCGACGAGGTCGAAAAATCCGCTCAGGCGCAGTTGGGCCGACAACACAAAGAAACCGAACAGGAGCAGGACGGTGGGCCAGTTGATAAACCCAATGGCGCGGGTGGTGGAGAGTCTGCCGAAGACCATCATGGCAATCGCGCCGAGCAGGGCGATGCCGGTCCGGTCCAGTTTCAAGCCCGGCACGCGACCGGCGGCCAGGCCGAGGCAGGTGAGGGCAAAAATCACCGGTACGGCGGTCAACCCAGTCGTGAGGGCGGGGGCGGCGGGCATGGGCTTGAGGAGGGGAGGGGTGCGCCCGGACTATTTGGCGAGCAGTTTCCGGATGGCTTGCAGCTCTTTTTTGTGGTCCGGGCCAGGCTTCGGGTAGCTCAGTTTCAAACTATCCAGGGTGTCGAGCACGATCTGCGAGACGATGAGGCGGGCGTTCTCCTTGTCATCGGCGGGCACGACGTACCACGGGGCGCGGCGGGTGCTGGTGGCGGCCAGACAATCCTCGTAGGCAGCCGTGTATTGCTTCCAATACTGGCGTTCGGCGATGTCGGAATGAGTGATTTTCCAGTTTTTGTCGGCATTATCAATGCGGGCGAGAAAGCGCTGGCGCTGTTCCTCCTTGGAGAGGTGCAGGAAGAATTTAACGATGCGGGTGCCGTTGCGGTAAAGATGCTTTTCCAGATCGTTGATGGAGGTGAAGCGGTGTTTCCAGAAATCGGGACCGGGCTTTTTGTCCGGGAGCTTCTGGGCGGCGATGATTTCCGGATGCACGCGGGCCACGAGCACTTCTTCATAATAGGAGCGGTTGAAGATACCGATGCGGCCGCGCTCCGGCAGGCAGCGGGTGGTGCGCCAGAGGAAGTCATGATCCAATTCCAGCGGACTGGGGTGCTTGAAGCTGAAGACCTGGCAGCCCTGGGGATTCAACCCGGACATGACATGCTTGATGGTGCCGTCCTTGCCGGCCGCGTCCATGGCCTGAAAAATCAGGAGCAGGGCGAAGCGATTCTGGGCGTAGAGGAGGTCATGGCGCTGGCTCATTTTTCGGACGTGGTCGGCCAGATGTTCCTCGTAGTCGGTCTTTGATTTGTAAAACGGTTTTCCCCGGGTGGCCCAATGCTTGAGTTTGACGTTGCCGCCTTCGCGGACGCGGAATGGTTGGATGTTAATTTTCATGTTTTGGCGGTCCGGCGGGTCTGAGCCGGACAAAAACCGGAATGCGCAGCTTACGGGGGCGGGTGGCGCATGGCAATGGCTTTGTGTGTGGGGCCAACCCCGAGGTGACGCAAATTTAACGATCCTTGGGGAGGGAGGGTGGAGGAAGTGGAAAAGGGCGGGCGTTCAACAGGAGAATTGTCTGCGAACAAGAGATCGGCTGTGTTGCAATTGCAGTGCAATTAGATTGCATGCTATTTGTTTGCAATGTGGTGATCGTTCTTAATGAATCATAATCTTCCGAATCGCTTGATTGCTACACACTTGCTAATTTTGTTGGTGGTCGGCACATAAATTGCTTATGAATTTAGGCCGCAAAGCGATCATGCAACCAATAGACACAGAAAAAGACAGAAAGACACAACCTTGAATTTATGACGGGCCACCCGCACAGAAACAAGCCCATTTCCGCCGTTACCGGCAAGGAAACCGATGCGGAGTTGCGGGAGTTGATTATAAAATTCACCCAAAGGTATTCCGGCTGTACCAGTCGCCAAAAATGCCAGATCCGATCTTTATCCGGCCTGACCTTTGCTTCCCTGAGCAATCTGGTCAAAGAATTTAACCGGGACTTTTGTCTGGATATACTCAAGGGCCCGTGCGCCTGCCGCGAGCGGGATTCAAACGGCAGCGGTCAGACCCATAAAATCACCACTCCGGCAGTGACTTCACCGCCCCAGACAGCAACGTGACAAAGTCACCCACGCGTTCCACCAGTTCCGGGGACTGGCCGTGCCGGGCGATTTGATTGACAATCGCGCTGCCCACCACCACTGCTTCCGCGCTTTTGGCCACCAGGGCGGCCTGTTCAGGATTAGAAACCCCAAAGCCAACCGCAATGGGCAGGGAGGTGTGGGCCCGGATTTTGGCCACCTGCGAATCCAGATTGGAGGCCACTTGCGATTGCATGCCGGTGACGCCTTCGCGGGAAACATAATAGATGAACCCGGACCCCCGTTTGACGATTAATTCCATGCGCTCGGGCGGAGTCGTCGGCGCAACCAGACAGATGTGGCACAGCCCGGCCTGGCGCAGCAGCGTTTCGCACGCATCTGATTCCTCCGGCGGCAAATCGAGCACCAGCAGGCCATCCACCCCGGCCCGCTGCGCCGTCCTGACAAAATCGGCCAGGCCCATGCGATGGATCAGGTTGAAATAAATATACAGTACGATCGGAATCTGTGACTCACGACGGAGGTCGGCAATGGTGGCCAGCAATTTTAGCGGAGTGGTGCCGGATTCCAGGCCGCGTTGCGCGGCCAGTTGATTAACCAGGCCGTCGGCCAGTGGATCGCTGAAGGGCACCCCCAGTTCCAAAATATCCACACCCGCCCGGTCAAAGGCCAGCGCGAGCCGGCGGGTGGCCTCCAGATTCGGATCGCCCGCGCCGATATAGGCGACCAGACCCTTTTTGCCGGTGCGCTTTAATTGCGCGAAGCGTTCCTCAATGCGATTCATGTGGCGACAGTTTCCGATGAGGGGCGGAAAGTATCAAGCGGCAAGTTTTTTCAAATTTGTCAATTTTTTTCTAAGGTGCGCCAAAAAACCGCCGATACCTGGGTGTAATGACCCTCTGGCTTCACAACGAATTGATATTTGAAGCGCGTCAGGAGACTTGCCAGCAGAAGGGCGCGCAACAAATTCTTTGAAGCAAAACAGAGGGATGCTTTTGGGGACGCCTTTGGGGTGAACAGGTAATGGCAGCCGGCGGGATGGCTCGTTCCTCCGCCACTTCTGTCGGCTGCTATTACTTGGTTCGCAGGCTCGCCCCGGCGGGTTTTGTTGCAGGTTTTTGCATTGATTTGCCATTCCTGCATTTCCACCGGACCCCGCCCCTCGCGGAACGCTGAATTGACCCCGTCCCTGAATTTTTGCATGATCGTTTCATGGCAAACACTTTCGGACACCTCTTCCGCATCACCACCTGGGGCGAATCTCATGGCGGCGGCGTGGGGGTGATTGTGGATGGTTGCCCGCCCCGCCTCAAACTCAGCGAAGCGGACATCCAGCCCGACTTGGATCGCCGGCGTCCCGGTCAGTCCAAAATCGTCACCCCGCGCAAGGAGTCCGACACCGTGCAGATTCTCTCCGGCCTCTCCGACGGCCGGACCCTGGGCACCCCGATTTGTCTGTGGGTGAAAAATGAGGATGCGCGGTCGGAGGCGTACTCAGAGATGAAGGACAAATTCCGGCCGTCCCATGCGGATTACACCTACTTTGCCAAATACGGCATTCGCGCCTGGCAGGGGGGCGGACGGGCCAGCGCCCGCGAGACCATTGGCCGGGTGGCCGCCGGGGCTGTGGCCAAAAAGCTGTTGCGCGAACAATTCGGGGTGGAAGTCCTCGCGTATGTCAAGCAAGTCCGGCGCATCATTGGCGAAGTGGATTCTGACAAGGTGAAACTCGCGGACGTGGAGGCCAACATCGTTCGCTGCCCGGACCCCCGCGCGGCGGAGAAAATGATCCGGTTGATCGAAAAAATGCGGCGCGAAGGCGACACGGTGGGCGGCATTGTGGAGGGTCTCGCGCGCGGGGTGCCCGCCGGTTGGGGCGAACCGGTGTTCGACAAGCTGGAGGCGGATCTGGCCAAAGCCATGCTCAGCCTGCCGGCGACCAAAGCCTTTGAAATCGGCTCCGGCTTTGGCGGCATTTTGCTGACCGGTCGCGAACACAATGATCTTATTCGCTCGCGCGGCGGCAGGGTGTTCACCACCACCAACCGTTCCGGCGGCATTCAAGGCGGAATCTCCAACGGCGAAACCATCTTTTTCCGCGTGGCGTTCAAGCCCGTGGCCACCGTCATGCACGAACAGGACACGGTGGACGTCCACCTTAACAACACCACGCTCAAGGGCCGGGGGCGGCATGATCCCTGTGTGCTGCCGCGCGCCGTGCCCGTGGTCGAGGCCATGACCGCCTTGGTGCTGGCGGACCACGCCCTCCGGCAGCGCGCGCAATGCGGTTGACATTTGCCCCCAATCGGCACAATTTCCCCTCAATTAAGAATTTATGGCCGAAAAAAATATTAATGAGGTTTCACGTGATGCCCGCATGCTGTTCAGCAAGGCAACGGAGGCAGCCCAGCGGGAGAATCTGGACTATGCCATCACCCTGTTCAACCAGCTTTTGGAAAACGAGCCGGCGTTTTTCGACTGCCGCAAGGCCTTGCGCCAGGCGCAAATTCAGAAAGCCGGCAGCGGGGGCACGGGTTTCTTTAGAAAAATGCTGAGCGTCGGGAGTTCCTCCCCGCAGGTGGCCAAGGCCCAAATGACCCTGCGCAGCAATCCGGCCGGAGCCATGGCCATTGCCGAGCACATCCTGAACAGCGATCCCAACAGCTCCGCCGCCCACCGCATTTTGGTGGAGGCCGCCGGCCTTTTGGAACTGCCCCGCACCGCCGTGCTGTCCTACGATGTCCTGGCCAAAAATTCGCCCAAGGATAAAAAGCTGGTGATTGAATACGCCCAGGCGGTGTCCGCCATCGGCGAAGGTTCCCGCGCTGAACAATTGTTGATTGACCTGATGCGCGATTGCCCAAACGACAACGACCTTAACCAGGCCCTCAAAAACCTCTCCGCCCGCAAAACCCTCGATGAAGGCGGCTACGGCGCGCTGGAAAGCGGCGAAGGCTCCTATCGCGACATCCTCAAAAACAAGGAGGAGGCCGTGGCCCTCGAACAACAGGGCCGGGTCCAGAAAAGCGAGGATGTGGCCGGAAACCTGATTGCCGAATACGAAGGCCGGCTGGCGTCCGAACCCAAAAACCTGAAGCTCGTGCGCGATCTGGCTGAGTTGTACACCCAAAAAAACCAGTTTGACAAGGCGCTGGCCTACTACGATAAAATCAAGCAATCGGACATGGGAAACGACGCCTCGCTCGACCAGGCGATCACCAACACCAAGCTGCGCCGCTTCGACCAGCAGATCTCCGAGATCAACCCCTTTGCGCCCAACCATGCCGAGCTGGTGGCCGCCCTCCAGCAGGAAAAGGCCGATTTCCAACTCGCCGAAGGCCGGAAACGCGTGGAGCGCTTCCCCACCGACATGGGCATCCGCTACGAAATGGGCCTGCTGTATTTTCAAGCGGGCAAAATCAACGAGGCCGCCGCTGAATTTCAAAAGGCCAAGAACAACCCCCACAAGCAGGTCCCGGCCCTGAATTATCTGGCCCAGTGTTTTACGAAAAAGAAAATGTACGACCTGGCCGCCCGCAATTTCCAAACCGCCATTGAACTCAAACAAGTCCTGGACGAGGAGAAGAAAGATCTGATATACAACCTCGGCTGCGTGTTGGAACTCATGGGCAAAAAAGTGGAGGCCATTGACCAGTTCAAAATCCTTTACGAAACCGACATGGGCTACCGTGACGTCGCGGCCAAGGTGGATGCGTTCTACGCCGCCAAATGAGCCGCTGGGCGCGGAAGGTGAATTGCGGAGTTTTTTATGGCGTTGGGCGGGTGAACGGGTAGTGTTGGCGCATGTCAAACCAACGCTATCGGCCTGTGTTTCAAGCGCTGGCGGCCATGGCGGGCGTCTGGCTTCTGGCGGGGGCGGGCTACCGGCTCGCGCAACGCTCCGAGGTCACCGCCGATCAGGTGCTGGCTTATGCGCAGTCGGTGGATCTGGCCGGCCTCGCCGGGCCGGGCCGGGCCGCCGCCATCCTGAAATTCGAGGCGATGTTCAATGTCCTTTCCCTGGATGAGCGCCAGCAGGTCTGGCCGGAAATCATTTCCGGCTGGTTTCCCTCCCTCACCGAAGCAGAACGGACGCAATTGCTGAAAGCCGCGTCGCTGCCCGGCTTTAACCCCGTGCCCAACGCCTTTGATTTGTTGCCGCCGGAACGCCGCCAAAAAGCCATTGAGGACACGTTGAGTAAATTGCGCGGGGTTCGCAACCAATCACTGTCCGGCCCGGATTCCGCCACTCCTCTCAGCCCTGGCGCCAACCCGCCCTGAGCCGGCCAAATCCAAAACACCCGCTTAACACTCCGGCTTGTGATTGAACTCAAAAATGTGGTGAAAATTTTCGGCCGGCGGGTTGCGGTGGACTATCTCACGCTCACGGTGCCGCGCGGGGTGATCTACGGCTTGCTGGGCCATAATGGCGCCGGCAAAAGCACCGCCATTGGCATGATGCTCGGCCAGGTCTGGCCGACGCAGGGCGGGGTGCGCGTGGGCGGCTACGAGGTCACCTCCCACCGGCGGCTGGCCTTGCAAAAGGTGGGGGCCATTTTTGAAGCGCCGGTTTTTTATGATTACCTCAGCGGCTGGCGCAATCTCGAGATTCTCAGCCAGTACTCCGGCCCCACCGCTCCGGCCCGCCTTCGCGAGGTGATTGATTGGGTGGGGCTGACCGGGCGCGAAAAATCCCCGGTCCGCACCTATTCCCACGGCATGCGCACCCGGCTGGCGCTGGCCCAGGCCCTGCTGCCCAATCCGGAATTGCTCATCCTGGACGAGCCCGGCGATGGCTTGGACCCCGAAGGAATTCATGAGTTGCGGCTGACCATCCTGCGGTTGAACCGGGAACTGGGCCTGACCATTCTTCTCTCCTCGCACCTGTTGAATGAAGTGGAACAGCTCTGCACGCGCATCGCCATGCTGAACCAGGGCCGCCGCGTGTTTGAAGGTCCGCTCGCCGGCATCCGCACCGAGCGCCGCTGGCTGCGCCTGCGCGCCGGTGATTTTGCCGTGGCCGTCCGGCAATTGCTCGCGGCCGGTCTCATCATCGCTGACCGGGACGGTGTTTGGATCGAGCCCGCCCCGGACACCGGGGCCGACCGGATCGTTCGGTTCCTGGTGGAGCAGGGGATGGCCGTGTTTGAAATCGCGCCCGAGGAACAAACCCTGGAAAGCTTTTATCTGTCCCTGATGAAAGACAGCCGGCAAAAATCCCCCCAATTTTAACGCCATGCTGTTTCTCCAACTCCGCAACGAACTCCGGAAATTATTCGGCAAACCGCGCACCTACATCGGCTTTGGGGCGTTGCTGCTGATCCAGGTGCTCATGGTGTTGCTGTTGCGCTACTCGCCCGCTTCGCGGGGAATGGTTCGGCAAATGGAAAGCAACGGCTATGACGCCGGGCAGTATCTCACCAGCCTGACGATTGCCGGGGTCATGCTGCATCCCATCGCCTTTATTTTGCTGCCGCTGTATGTGACGCTGATTGGGGGCGATCTCGTGGCCAAAGAGGCCGAGGATGGCACGCTGCGGATGATTCTCTCGCGGCCCATTTCACGCTTTCGCCTGCTGCTGGTCAAGTGGCTGGCCGGCGCGGTCTTTTCCGCGCTGCTGGTCTTGATGCTGGGACTGGTCGGCGTGCTGTTTGCCCGGTGTTTTTTTCCGTGGGGCGGGATGTTTGTGTTTGTCCCCGGCGAAATGTTCAGCGTGCTTGATGCCTCAGCCGGGCTGTGGGATTACGCCGGAGCCCATGTCTTGCTGGCGGTCAAAGCCGGCACGATCTTGAGTCTGGCCTTCATGTTTTCCTGTTTCAACGTCAAACCCGCGGCCGCCACCATCCTGGCGCTGTCGGTCGTTTTTGTCAGTTTTGTCCTCATGCAGATCCCCTTTCTCAAGGAGTTGCAGCCGTGGTTTTTCACCTATTACCTCGACCTCTGGCGGAATGCGCTGATGCAGCCGGTGCCGTGGTGGAAGGTGAACGAGTCGCTCTGTGTGCTGGCCGGGTGCAACCTCACCTTTTTCATCATCGGCGCCACCGTGTTTCATGTGCGGGACATCAAGTCCTGACCCCTATTCGTCAAATACCCGCTGGCGAAAGGCTTTTTTGGTGGCTTGATGGGACTTGTCGGCGAGCATTTTTTGCTTGGCGCGGCGGCTGCGCCGGAGTTTTTGGCGGCGGATTTTCTCGGCGGCGTCCCGGCGCTTCTCCACGAACCCCTTTTGGTGCGCCTCGATTTTGTCCAGCAACAGGCGGCGGGCGAGCAGCCGGTTCAAGCCCTGCTGGCGGGTGGTCTGGCACTTCACGCGCAACTGGGTGGGGCGGTGCAGCAGCATCACGCACGTTGAGGTCTTGTTGACATTCTGTCCGCCATGCCCGCCCGAGCGGACAAAGGTCTCCTCGATGTCCGCCTCCTGCACCCCCAGCTCGGCCATCCGCTGGGCGAGCTGCTCCTGCTTTTCCAGGCTGACGGGCAATAAGCTCATAAAATGTTCATCTGCATGATCTCCGCCGCCGCGCGGCCTTCGTTCAGCAATTGTCCCATAACACGCATGTGCGGGTCAATGTGATGGAAAAACTTTTTGTACGCCGGGCACAGGTAGTTCAAGCCCTCCTCGCCATCCGGCGTTTTAATGAAACGGTGCTTCGGACATTCCCCGTTGCAGGCGAAGCGCACCTCGCACGCGCGGCAATACTTTGGCAGCGACGTCAGCTTGTCCGCGCCGAACTGGGTTTGCTGCCGCGACTGCACCATTTCGCCGAGACTTTGATTCAGCAGGTTGCCCAGCCGGTATTTTGGATAGACGTAATGATCGCAACTGTACAGGTCGCCGTTGTGTTCCACCGCCAGGGCCGCGCCGCATTTTTCCGCGAACACGCAGAGCGACGAGCCCAGCCCCATCCAGTTCCCCAGCGCCACGTCAAACAACTGCACAAACACCCGGCCGACGTCCTGCCGCACCCATTCATTGAAAATCGCGCAGAGAAAATCGCCGTATTGACCGGCCACCACGCTCTCGTCCGTCACCGTCGAGGCGGAAGCCTGCGGCCGCGCCGGATCGGGCGGTTCGGCAAAATCCAATCCCGGCGCGGCGGGCGAACCGGCGGCCCGGCGCTCCACCAGCGGAATGAACTGCATGAAGCCGCTGCCCGCGTCCTTGAGAAAATGATAAACCTTGAGCGGCTCCTGTGAATTGGCTCGGTTGACCACCGTGAGCGTGTTGAACTCCACCCCGTGCTTCTTAAGAAAATCCAGTCCGTGGAGCACCGCGTCAAAGGTCGGCTTTTGACCCTTGTCCACGCGGTAACGGTCGTGCAGTTCGCGCGGGCCGTCCAGCGAAAGTCCCACCAGAAACCGGTTTGCCGCCAGAAATTCGCCCCAGCGGTCATCCAGCAGCGTGCCGTTGGTTTGCAGCGCGTTGTCAATTTGTTTGCCCGCCGCGTGCTTCTTTTGCAGGGCGACCGCCTTCTGGAAAAATTCCACGCCCAGCAACGTCGGTTCACCGCCCTGCCAGGCGAAGTGAATCTCGTTCCCCGGCTGGCTGTGGATGTACTGTCGGATGTAGGACTCCAGCACCACCTCGTTCATCCGCCACACCCGTTCCTCGGGATAGAGCTTTTGCTTTTCCAGGTAAAAGCAATAGGTGCAATCCAGGTTGCACACCGGCCCGATGGGCTTCGTCAGCACATGGAAACCGTGGTCTGCCTGGATGTTGGTTGAACGTTTCAACCCCGATAGGATTGACGATTAGGGTGCTAAGTCAAATGATCTGTGAGCGGCGCTTCAGGAAAAAATCACCCCGCGTTCTTCAAGTCCGCCGCATACTGCCGCGTCAGGCCGGAAAGCTCCGCCCGCACCGAGGCGTATTGGGGATCGTCCGCCAGATTTTTCAATTCCTGCGGATCGCTCTTCGGGTCAAACAACATCGCGCCATTCTTCCCCTCCGGCCCGAATTCCGCGAACCGCCATTGCTCCGTACGCACCGCCACCCCGTGCAGCGTCGTGCCGTCTTCGCTCCACACACTGTGCGCCGGATAATTCCATTCCGCCTGCGGATTCTTCAGCAGGGGCGTCAGGCTGCGGCCTTCCACGCCGTCCGGCAGTGCCAGTCCGCACAACTCCACCAGCGTCCGGTAAATGTCCAGCGATTCCACAATGCGCCGCGACGACTGGCCGTTTCCCTCCAGTCCGGGGGCGTCAATGATCAGCGGGACCCGCGTGCCCATCTCAAACAGCGACCCGGCCTTGGACCACTTGCCCTTTTCCCCGAGCTGATAGCCGTGATCCGCCACAAAGACGATGATCGTGTTGTCGCGCAAGCCCAGCCGGTCCAGCTCCGCCACCACCCGGCCCAGGTTCCAATCGGCCCACGACAGCGAGGCCAGATAAGCGCGAATCACCTGCCGGGCCTCGTCCTCGCTGGCGGCGCGGCCGATGAACAAATCGGCATTGCGCGGGCGGATGGCCGCCTTCGGGAAACCCGGCGGCACCGTCGGCCACGGCGCAAAATCCACCGGCAGCTTGATTTTATTCACATCATACAAATCAAAGAAACGCTGCGGCGCCGAGGGCGGGCTGTGCGGTTTCACCGTCCCAAACGCCAGAAAAAACGGATCGTCCTTGTGCTGCCGGAGAAAATCAATCGCCCGGTCCGCCGCATGATAATCCCCGTTGCCCTCGCCATTGCCATCCAGCACCACAATGCGGTCCGAGTAGGCCGCCCGGCTTAAATCCTGGGGCAGCGCGGCAGGGACATTCGTCGGCAGGGGACCGCCGCTTTTGCCGGGTAACACCAGGTTTCGGCCGCCGGCCCCGCCGCCGTTGGCTTCCCCTTCACCCCCGGCTCCATCGGCCTTGTCCCAGGCCTTGGGATCATCAATGCCGCCGTGGAAAATTTTGCCGCTGCGCAGGGAAACATAACCGTTGTCCTTAAACAACTGCGGCAGACTGACCCAATCTGGATGAGCCGTGCGAAAAGCGGTGCGATTCCCCAGCACGCTCGTCTTGGTCGGTGGCCGGCCCGTCAGCAGCGACGACCGCGACGGGTTGCACAACGGGAACTGACAGTAATTGCGGTCAAAGCGCACCCCCGCTTTGGCCAGCGCATCCAGATTGGGGGTGACCGCGCCAAACTCGCTGCCATAGCAGCCCAGCTCCACCCGCATGTCGTCCGACATCAAAAACAACACATTGGGCCGCCGCTTGCCCGGCTGTCCGGTCTGGCCAGCCGTGGTTAAGAAGGGCGTCGCCACCGCGGCCGCGGCCGCCGTGCCCGCCACCTGTCCCAGAAATTTTCGCCGTGTGATCGTGCTCATGCTGATATGAGTTTAATGGATTAAAAACACGCCGCACTCGGATTCAAACGGCGTTGCGTTTCCAGTTTGCAATGAATGGTCGTTCTCATGTTGAATGGTTCATTTTAATGGCCAGCCGCCATGCTTTTCAATGGCTTCATCAATTTGTGCCATCAGTTTCCGGGTTTCACCCAGCGCAAAGACGATTCGCGCGTAGGCAGTGATGTCTTCGTAAGTGAGTTTCCGGTTCTTCCTGTCTTTCAACCAGCGCTGGGCTGGCAGATAGCCGCCAACCGGGAAACTCCACACGGCCTCGGCTACACCTTCAAAGTATTGCCGGTCGTTGATCCAAACCCGCCCCGGCTCCCGGCCTTGCGGCGGCTGATGGCGTGTGTCGGTCACTTGGTTCTCGCCGATGATGGGGAAGCTCGGTCCTCGTCCTTCGCCGCTACTGCGGGCGTGCAAATCCACCAGTTCCCCACCATAGCCAGCCAGGGTGCAAAACAATTCAAAATTGCCGCTGATGGGGAGGCGCGGAAAATCGGCGCGCAGAAACTCCTCGTAACGCTTGCGGTAGGTGGGACTGTGGAAAACGGCATAGGCATAATGGAAAATCAATTCCGGCCCGACTTCGCGCTTGGCCAGGCGACCAGGACCGTCCGGCACAAAACCCACCCGTAATTTTTCACAAAAATCTTTAATGAACGCGGCACTTAAGTTCGGGCGGCGCCCGTTATCATGCGCAAACAAGTCCTCCTCAGGCAGTTTGCCATTGGGATAGAGATATAGCGGCGAAACGTAACTGCCATCATAGGGAGTCGCCAATTTGTGTTGTCCGACCGGCCAAACGGTTGAAAAAACCGAAAACAGCTCTTTCGTCTGCCGGGTGGAAATTAAACCGATGTTTTCCTGCAAGAGATGGTTGATAAGATCCTGTCTTGGACGATCGAATGCAAATGTCCCCCAAAGCATGTAACGTTCATCAAATGGCCGGTACACGCAGCGTAAAGGCGCGACGTGCCGCAAATTCTGCGCGCGTGCGCTTCTGACCGTCCAATCGGCGTTTTCTTTCAATTCATAACGCCGCAAAAAATCCCCGGCCGGAAGGTTTGAGTCGTTCAGGTCTTTCAGGCGGGCGACGGCTTCATCGCGAGAAAAGGCAACCGCAAAACCATCCCGATGGGAATTTGGACCAATGATGGTCACGGGCATCATGTCGGTCACCTTCCAGCCGCGCTCATATTCCTTGAGTCGTTTGGTGTCTTGTGGAATGAAAAGATAATTCGGCAATGTGGGTTCGAGTTTCGTCCAGGGCGTGTTTTCGACGTGATGCTCATCCAGCCAGTCATATTTGGTCTGACGTTGTGCGCCCCACAAATCCTGGTGCCGAACAAGACACGACTTTTTCTTTCGCCGGGCCCCTGGTGGGAGCTTTACGAAAAGGCCAATCGCCACTCCTTGCTGGATGTCGAAAACATTCTTATCCGCTTCGCCGCTGCCGGGAATGTTTTCCTGCTTCTTGGAATTGCCGTGTAGGTCGAGGACGTATATCTCATCAAAGGTCTGCATGAGATTCTGTCTCATACCGCGAAAGGTCGGATTGTCCAGATAACCATTATTGGTGATGAAGGCCAGCACCCCTTGGCCGGTCTGGTCAATGCGCCACTGGGCCCAGCGGAGAAATTTGACGTAGTCATCCTGCAACCATTTCGGGTTGCGCTCACCAAGCGGTTGGCCATCGCAAAAATAATAGTCGCGGACGAGTCGGGAAATCCATTTCCCGGTGTTGGCACTGTGACCGGAGTAGGGCGGATTGCCGAGGACGACAAGGACAGGCTTGTGTTTCTTGACCTCGTAGGCGGCATTGGCTTCGTTGCTCAAGGCGCGAAACGGGCCGAGCTGTTCGGCGGTGTGTTCCAAGTCCTCCAGTGTATTGGTGAGAAAAATGTTAACCCGCTCATTGCCTTGGGGTTCGTAACTCCATTGCTGGCGGAAAAGCGGTTCCTCATCCATCGCCGCCAGCGCCAAACCCAGTTTGAAATGAGCGACAGCATAAGGGGCCATCAGGAGTTCAAAGCCAAAAAGGCGCGGAAGCAAATGTTCGTGAACGTAGCCGCCCCATTGCCCGGCGTTCTTCTTCGTCTTAAATTGCGAGCGGATAAAATCCAGCACGGTGTAAAGAAACGTGGCCGTGCCGGTGGCGGGGTCAAGAATCAGCACTCGATGCGTCTCGTCAATGATCTCGCGCCCGCCTTCCTGGCGCTTGATGCTGATCTTCTGGTGATCGGCCAGTCCGGCCTTGATGCTAAACTTGGCTTTCAAGAGGCGGTCAATGCTCTGGACAATGTAATTCACCACCGGCTCGGGGGTGTAATAAACCCCGCGCAGTTCGCGTAGCTTCGGATCGTAGGCTTGCAGGAACGTTTCGTAAAAATGCACCACGGGGTCACGGCGGCGTCCGTGTTTGCCAAAGTCCTCCATCACCCTTGCCATGTCCGCGTGGTCGAGGGTCTGGATTAAATCCTCAACAAAACCGGCAAACGGTTCATCATCGAGCGCGGAACCGGTGATCTGCTCAAAAAAGGTGCGGAGAAAGGGATTGGTGCGCGGGATGAGTTTCTGCGCCTTTTCGCGGGTGAACTTGCCGCTGCCGCTGGTGGCCCGGGCACTGAACAAACCATAGGCCAGGGTTTGCGCGAACATGTCGGCAAACTCGCTCACGGCGGACGCTTCCCGCTTCGCGTCGTTATGCGGGGCAAGCTCAGGCAGGAGCGTGGCGGCAAAGGCATTGCGCCAGTCGCTCAATTGTTGTGAGGTTTGGCCGGTCAGGAACGCGCGAGTGATTATGTTGCGGATATTGTGAGTGAGATTGGCTATCCGACGGGCGAGTTCTTCGGCGGAGGCGATGTCTACCGGTTTTTGCGAAAGAAAACCGAGCAGAAGATGACGGGCGCGTTCGATTTCGTCCGGGGCAGCCAGGGTGAGTTTGCCGCCGGGCAGAACCCGAGCAATTTGGAAGGTTTCACGCTTCTTACCATCCACAAACCAGCGGAATTCGCAGTAGTTGGTCAGCAAGAGGTTGGTCAGCGAAGCGAGATAACGTTCGAGTTGTTCATTGTGCTCGATTTCACCTAAATCCAAACTCACATCCTTGGCCTCGACATAGCCGAGCGTAAGCTGGTCGCGTTTGCGGGAGATGACGTAATCCGGCGCGCCGCAATTGGAACGCTTGGGTTCGTTGGTGGCGATGATTTTATCGTCCAGGGCTTCGAACAATTCCTTGAGGGCGGGACGGTGCGTGTGTTCGGTGGCGTCTCCTCGTTTGAGGGCGCTTTCGATCTTGTGCAGGTATTCGTGAAACGGCGTGGGCTTGGCCACGCTGCCATAGCCCGGTGGCTCTTCATGGAAAAAATCGCCATCAGTCATAGCAACAGTTTGCTTCGTTTTAAGTATGTTTGACCAAGTTCGTTGCCGACCAAATGCTCTTGGCCCCAGGCAACGAATTCAGTTGGTTTGATCCCATACGGCATGACCGGGAGTGTGCGTTGGAAACGGGCTCGCGTCAATGCCCGGAGCTACTCACTGTTTTGGAGCCAGTTGAACAACTGGTCATACTCATCGTGCGACGGCGTGTTTTCATCCGTGACCAATCCCGGCGGCGTCGTCAGAAAACTCAGCGCCGCCTGACTGACAATGAATTTGATCGAACCGTCGGTGAACAGCACGTCAAACCCTTTGGAGGGATAATGCGCAAACGTGTCCACGCTGAAGGCCGTGGTGGCGCCGCTGTCGGGCAGGTAATCCGTCGCAAACAACTTGTGTCCGGGGGTCAGGCCGGTCTTTTGATAAGCCCGGGCGGTGTTGTTCGTGGGGTCGGCCATGCGCGGGTTGAACAGCACCGTCGAGCGGGTCACGCCGCCGCCATCCGTGCTCATGAACACCGGCTGGGAATAATTTTGAATGGCCAGGGCTGACGCCGCCGGGTAACTCGGACACCACAGCACCTTTCCGTCGCCGACATAACCCCCCGCGTACAAGTAGCCGAGATTTTGAATATCCGGGACATACGACTTTGGAACCACCACGTTGTCGGCGCCGGTGTAAACGTACCGGGTGTACTGTTCGCCGGAGAGGTTGTTGAACTGCCCGTTGTTGTTCCCGTTGCCCACCGTGGTGATCGGATAATAATCGTTGTAGTCGCCCGCATAAAGCATGCAGGCCAGGTAAATCTGATGGTAATTGTTCTGGCACTGCGAAATTTGCGCCCGCTGCTTCGCTCGCGCCAGCGCCGGCAGCAGCATGGCCGCCAGAATCGCGATGATGGCAATGACCACCAGCAGTTCAATCAAAGTGAACCCGGCCTTCCCGTGCGGGCGGGGCGTTTTTGCTCTGGAGATGATAATCATGGTGGCAATGGGGGAGTCTGCCGCACGGCGGGATGGATCCCCGCCGCACCGCCGGGAATATTTGTTAAGGATACACCAGCCGGTAAAACACAGCGCCATTCGCCGGATTAACCGGCAGGCTCACCTGGTTGGTCGTGGACGTATTGGCCACGTCCGCCCAGTTCGTACCCAGGCCCGAGCCCGCTGAGTTGGTCTGCGCCTGCAAATGCCAGCCGATGTGGTCCGCCGGCCAGTTCAGTGTCAGGTTGCCGCCGCTGAAGGTGTTCGTCAGCGTGGTTGCATTCGTGTTCACCAGCGTGCCGAGCACCACGAGCGTGCCGTCAATCGCCAGCTTGTTCGTCCACGACAGCGGACTGCTGATCGCCGGCAGCGTGACCGTCGCAAAACTCACGGGCTGGCTGAACAGGTGGAACACCTCGCCGCCCTGCAACGCCGGTCCCGCGTTCGTCACCGTCAGCGTCGCGGTGGAATTGACCGTGAAACGGCTCGCGCTGATCTCGCTCGCATTGATGGCGTTCGTGCGGTCAAAAACCAGGTTTACCGCGCCACTGAACGTGGCGGCGTTGGTCACGGTCAGCCAGCCCAGACCGGCATTGACGACGGAACCCGCCGCCTGCGAGAGATTGCCGTTGACCGTCCCAATGCCGGACAGCGTTTGCGGGATCGAGTTGCCCAGCCAGAGCGTGTCATCGCTGCGGCCGGACACATCAATCACCGCCGTGGCGGAGCCAAGCGTGATCGTCGGGCTGGTGTCAAGCGAAGTGGAATCCAATGCCAGGGCCAGCACGCCGTTGCTCACGGTCGTCGAGCCGTCATAACTCAAACCGCCGGTCAGCGTCAGCGCGCCCGGCCCGGCTTTGATCAGGCTGGTGCCCGGATTGATCGTTCCCGAAAAAGTCGTGTCAATGCCCTTGTTGCCAACCACGATCGTTTGTGAACCCGCCGTCGGGCTGCTCACACTGCCGGCCCCTTCCAGCGCGCCAAAATTAATGGTGCCGCCGGATTTCGTATAAAGAAAACCCTCCAGGTCGAAAAGTGTCCGGTCGCCCCCGTTGGCGGTGACCGCGCCGGAGGTGGAGAAGCGAACCGTTCCCAGCGCGGTGATCACCACCGTCCCCGGAAAGGATTCAAACTGATTCGTGGTCAGTTGGCCAAAGGTAATGGCGCTGGCAATCTCATTGCTGCCCGACTCGTCCCCGATGATCTCGCCGTAAAAGGCGTTTGCCAGATTGCCGGAATTCAGCGACACCGTGGAGTTCGTGAGAATGGTCAAGTTATTGTAAACGGACGGATGCGTGCTGCCCGCACTGACCAGCTCCAGCGTCGTGTTGTTGCTCAGGGTGATGCCGCCCCCAATCACCGCCGCCGGGCCGAGGTTGAGTTCTCCTCCCAGCACGAGCGTGCCGCCGCTGTAACTGCTCACCCCGTTGAGTTGCAGCGTCGCCGCGCCTTCTTTGATCACGGCTATTTTTGCGCCATTCGCATTCTCCGTGATGACCCCGCTGTAGGTGCTGCTGTCGGAATCATCGCCCACCACCAGGGTGTTGGTTCCGCTGGCCGCGCTGTTGGTGATTATGCCCGTGTTGCCGTTCAGGAGATTGAGGGCTTCATTGAAGCCCTGCAAATCCAACACCCCGTCCACATACAGCCCCTCTGCGGCGGGAATCGCCCCCGTCCCGCCGAGAATCACCACGCCATTGCTGATGGCCGTGCCGCCCTGGTAGGTGTTGTTGCCCGCCAGCGTCACCGGGCCCGCACCAATGGCCGCCAGCGTGCCGGAGCCGGACACGCCGTTGGTCAGTGCGTACGCGCCGGTGCGATCCACCACCAGTGCGCTGTTGTTCACCACCGCGCCCGCACCAAGCGTGCCGGTCGTCCCGCCCGCGCCCACTTGCAGCGTGCCCGAACCAATGGTTGTTCCGCCGCTGTAACTGTTGTTCGCCGCCAGAGTCAGCGTCGCGCTGCCCTGCTGGCTCACACTCCCCGTGCCGCTGATTTGTCCGGCCTCGCTTCGATTGTCCGGCTGCTCAAACACCAGCGCGCCATTGTTGGTGATGTCGCCCGTGCCGAGCGCTCCGGTCGTGCTGCCGTTGCCCACTTGAATCGTGCCCGCGCTGAGGATCGTCGCGCCGGAATTGTTGTTCACCGTCAGCACCGTCAGGGTGCTGCCGCCGGATTTCGTGAGACCGGTCGTGCCACTGATCAAGCCCGCCCCGGTTCCGGAACCATCCTGGAACGTGTAATTATTGGCGGTGGCATTCACCGTCACTGATCCCGGTTCAACCGTGCTGAAGAGGTTCACCGTTTGATTCGCGCTGCTGTCGTTGAAGCTGACGTTGTCGCCGTTGGCGAACGTCACCGCCGCGCCGCTGCTGGTCCAATCGGGCGACGCGCCCACGTCCCAATAATTATTTCCGCCGTCGCCCTCCCACACCAGGCTGGCGTTCGCAATCGCGCTGACCACCAGGTCAATTTCCCCGCTGTTGGCGCTGCTCAACGCCGCAATTTTTCCCGCCTGCGTAAAGCCCGCGATGGGAAGATTGCCCGCCGCCCCGGTGAATGAACCCGTGTATTCGATTAATTTGTAAGTGCCGTTCGCCAGCGTCCCGGTGGCGTTTAACTGCAGCGTGCCGCTGGTGAGCGTTAAATTCCCATTCACCACCAGCAAATCCGCAGCCGGGTTCGCCACGTCCAACGCGAGCGTTCCGCCGTTTACCGTCAGACCGCCATTATTAATGGTCAGGGTGCCGGCCACTCCGTTGGTGGCGGGCGAAATCACCCCGCCATTGACCACCGTAACCCCGCCGTTCACCGCCCCCGTGCCGGCCAAAATCTGATTTTGCAGCACCAGCGGGCCGTCCGCCGACACATCCAGCGTCGCGGAATTGCTCACAAGGATTGCCGGACTGTTGCTGATATAAGTGGCGACGCCCAGCGCCAGGGTGCCGGCGCCGACAATGGTGTTTCCATAATAGAGGTTCGTCCCGTTCAAGGTGAGCGTGCCCGCGCCGGTTTTAGTCAGGCCGCCCGCTCCGCTGTTGCCAACGGGATTGGCATAGGAAATCGAGCCTCCCCCGTCGTTAATCGTCGCCCCGCCAGAGTTGAAGGTGACCGTGCGGACGGAAAGGTCGTCGCTGTTCCCGTTGTATTGCAGCGTGCCGCCGGAAAAACTGATCGCCCCGTCGCCCAGATTCGTCAGCGTGGAAAAAGCCAACACCCCGCCGTCCAAATTCAAGCCGCCCGAAAAGCTGTTCGTCGTCGCCAGCGTCAGGGTGCCGGAACCGGAAAAGGTGAGCGGCGTCAGCCCGCCGATGCCGCCCGTGCCGGTGATGGTGTAATGTTTCGCCGTGCTGAATGTCAACGCCGTCGGCGTCACGTTCGTGTTCAACGTCACCGTGATCGGGGACGTTCCGCTCACGGAATCTTCAAACCACACCGAGTCCGCATATATGCCGGACTGCTGGTAGGTCGTGGCCGCGCCAGCCGCATCCTGCCAGTTCGCGGTCAGCCCAATGTCCCACACCCCGCTGCCCGCCGCCCATTTGAGCGGGTCATTGTTGGCCGTCACCACCAGGTCAATCGAGCTGTTGGCCGTGTTGTTCGACAAATAAGCCGACACATGCGGCTGGTAATTGCCCAGGCTGAACCCGGCAAAACCGTTCCCGCCGAGGGTGGCATATTTGATCAACGGAAATTGTCCCGTGGTCAGGCTGCCGGCAATGTCAATGGCCACCGTGTTCGTCGCCGAAAGCGTGGCCGCGGCATTGGTGATCACCAGCGGAGCATTCGTCGGGCTCAGCGCAATGCTGTTGCTGTAACTTAATTCCAGCCGGGAACCGGCGCTGAATGCCAGGCTGGCCGCTTGAAAAAACTGGCCGTTGAATCGGTTCACCTCGAGGATGTTCGTGGCGCCACTGAAAATGAACGAGGGTGCGGAATTGGTGGCCCCCGTCGCCGCGGCGAAACTCCCGCCGAACACACTCAGCGCGCCGGAACCAATATTGCCCCCCCCGTCAATGAGCAGGGTGCCCTCATAGACCCGGGTCCCGCCCGCGTACGTGCCGGGCGCTTGAATCTCCACCGTGCCCGCCCCGAGTTTGTTCAGGTTGCCCGTGCTCCCCTGTTCGTTGATGGCCGCCAGCCCGCTGACAAACACCAGCGGGGCCGCCGGATTGTTCTGAATCAACAGCAAATCCTCATTGCCATACTCCCCAATGCGCAGATATCCCGTGCCGGTCACCTCCACCGGTAGACTGCCGGCGTTCGTGGTGATGAGGATGCTGTTGACCGTCAGCGTTTTGGTTGTGGTATTGAGCTGCCACGGAATGTTGTTCGCGTTGGGCTGGTTGACGCGCACGCCGGTGATCACCGCGTTGCCGCTCACCCGAAGGCCAAACGAGCCGCTGCTGCTGGTGTTCAAGTCATAAACCTGGTTGATGGTGGTGCCCGAAATGTTCGGCGTGCTGCCGGAGGGATTGGAAAGATACAGCCCCAGGGTCGAGCCGCCGACAATCTGCTGACTGCCGTTCACGGCGGCAAAATCAATGTCGTTGACCGTTCCAAAGGCCGTGGCCCCATTCGTCAACAGGGTGTTGGCGGTGTTGGTCAACACCACATTGGCCGTGCTGTCCGCCAGCCCAAACCGCACCGCGCCGCCCGCGGTTTTGGACAGATTGCCCCCCAGCGTCAGGGTGAGGCCCGAAGCCAGATTCCAGGACTGCGGCGTGCCCAGAATAATGTTGTTGCTCAAGGTCAGGCTCTGGCTGGCCTGGCTCAAATCAATCCCGCCCAATCCCGTCGTCAGACTGTTGCCCGCCGTAATCTGTACCGGCCCCCCCGGATTCAGGAGTTGCAGCCCATTCCAGGACAGGCTGGCCCCCAGGGCATTGGTGATGCCGTCGGTGATCGTGCTGTCCCAGACCGCCGTGTCATTCACGCCGGGAACCTGGTCCGCCGCCCAACTGGACGCGACATCCAGGGCGGTCGCATTGTTGGCCTTGATGAGATTGGCGGCGGAAGCCGTTCCGGTCGTCAGCAGCCCGACGGCAATCAAGGACAGGAGGGAGTAATGGGAGTAATATTTCACAATCATGGTGTGAGTGGTAATGCTTTGTGGTTGTTGTATTGGTGTTTAAAAAGGGAGTTGCCAAATGGGAATAATAATCCCTGTGGCCACAGCCGGTTGGAGTTTTGGGCGGCCGGAGCGCGGCGGGTACGCCGCTTCAACGTGCAAAGGGGCAATCCGATTGGCTTTATTTGGGACGTTCCCGGAGCCGCCGGCCAAAAGCACCCCGGCGCACGGTGGTCCGGGCGTTCGTCAAAAAAGCGCGGCTTGCCGTCCGATCCTCCGGCAAAGAAAAAGTCCCTCCGACTGGCTGAAGCAGTCGAAGCAGGCCCGGCAACCATGCTGGCGTTGTTCCACATAGAGACAAATCAGTCTGTTCATGGGAACCTCCAGTCGTCCGGTCAGTATTCCATTAAATCAATCGAGATGATGGGCCTTGCCTGTTGGGGAACATTGGTTTGTACCACCTTGTTGACCTTGCGGTTGCGGCCATCAAAACGTAATCAATTTACATCAAACAACGACAAAGTCAATCGCATATTTAATAAATTATTCATTTAATATGCCACATGACAGTTATAAATAAAATGCCATCCATCAAGTCGCTATTTGTGATGTTTAAGCAAACCGAGCCGCCTCCTCCCGCCGTTGGTGACTGGGGCAAGCAGGCCGTAGCGGCAAACTGGCGTTTGCCGCACTTGTTGTTACCCATTTGGCCTTCAAACACTCAAAGGAACTGTCTTAGGCACGAGAGCCGGTCGAACCGTTCCCCTCCACACCCCGGTAAACCTTACGCCGTCAGCGTCATGACCCCTTGCCACCGGGGGCTGGGCGAAAACACCACTTCCGGCGCAAACAGCGAACACCATTCCCGCGCCTCCGTGCAGTCCGCCGCCGTGCCGCCAATCAGTTCATGCCGCCCATCGGCCTTTCGCACCAGCCGGGCGGACCCAAACGTGGCAATGACCCGGCAGCCCGCCTGGCCGAAGAAGAAGCTTGTCGGAGTTCCAAAACCAATCATTTTTTTCATGTTCATAACCCCATTATGCCAGGGGGGGTGGGACAACGGCGGGGTATGGTCAAAAATAGTTGAAAATATTTTTGGAGGGCAAAAGAGGGCAAAAACCTGCAACCGATGCCTCCCGGAGTGGGTGGCGATTTTCAGCCCGAGGGCATTTTGACTGCGGCGATACGTCGCCGTTCTTGGACCAGACGACACGTCGTCAAGTTCACCAACCACTTAAGGAGGCGCACTCCTCCAACCGGCGGCCGGTAAGGCGGGCAGGGGAGGGGAAATCAGGCCTCTGGGTGGCGGACACCAGAAGCAAAACTAAACGACTCAATTCCGATGGCTTTAAACCGCCGCCAATATTTGACCAAACCCAAAAACGGATGTAACTAAACCAAGCCTGACGTTTCGGCTTCAGGCGGAGGAGGGCCGGATGCCCTCCGTGGCTCTTTGACATATTAAGCTTGGTGACTGGCGACTGACAAATCGCCGCCTCACCCCATTGGCTACCGACGATTGGCGATCCTCTGTCAACCTCCCCGAAAGACCGAAAAAGAACGCAAAAGAACAAAAAGAACCAGAAACTTTTTCAGTATTGCCGGACGGGCCCCTGACCCGGCGTTGGGCGTCAAACCAAGCCCAAAACGGAAGAAATCAAATAAACACGCAAAAACACGGATAAAAAAATAATTTCAGCCCGCCTCCCGTTCCCGGCGAATCCGACCTGATCCAACCTAATCCGACCTTTCAGGCCAGTACATGGCCCCCCGATGAGTCCCCAGGCCAATATCGGCTAACGCTCTCCCACTGTAGGCCGGGTCCCCCGACCCGGCGTCGGGCGCAGTGCCGGGGCCAATCCAACTCAGTCCGACCTAATCCGACCTTTGAATCAACTTCTCAATGCGTGGCGATCACCGCATCCGGTCCATTGCGGTAACTGGCGGCAATGGCCGCCGGGCTCAGGGCGGCATTATAGATGCGGAACTCATCAATGGAACCATTCAGCGGCGCATCACTGGCGAACAGCGACCGTCCCAGGAAAAAGTAATTCGTGGCCACGCTCCCCAGCGACGTCAGATCCTTGCGCGAAGCCGCCAGCACCCCGTTCGTGTAAACCCCCATGAAGCCGGAGACCGAATCCAACACGCAGGCCACATAAAGATTCGTCTGATGGTCCAGATTCCCCGGCAGGGTCACCCGGCGCTCCGTCGGGTCCGGGTCCATGATCGTCAGCCGGAAATCCTTTTGCCCGCTGTGCGGACAAAAATACAAGTCATGCCCCCCCAGATTGCCATTGGTCGCGCCCTGATCAAACACCCGGGGCCAGCTTTTGTTCGCCCCCAGGGTCGCCCAAAATTCAAAGGTCACCGCCTGATAACCCGCAATAAGCCCCCCCGGCAGGTTCACATAAGTTCCGCGCGTGCCATTGAGATGAACCTGGCCACCGCCGAGGGTCGCCGCCCCTTCCAGCGTGCCGTCCGCATGGCCGATGGCATCGCTGGCATCCGAGGTGAAACTGTACCGGTGCCGCAGCGCGGCCGCCGGATTTTCCGCCGAATTGGCATCCCCGGCGCGGGTGCTTATGATGGGAATGGTCAGCAAGGTTGTCAGGGCAAGGCCGTTCAGGAGAAAAAGTCTTCGTTTCATAGTGGTACAGGCATCACATTACAGGGCCGCGACGGCAATTCAAGCATTTGCCGTCACGGTCTTTTGGTGGCGGGACTATTCCTGCTGAAGGGAAGCCAGGGCGGCGAATAAGGCGATGCCAGCGGCGGACGGCTGCACGGCAAAATCGTGCGGCGCATCTGCGGAGACGCCGCCACCAGCACACGGAAGTTCAAGCCAGTTGCGGCTGCGCCTTGTCGGGGTTGACGCCCAGGTCCTTGATGGCCTGCTCCACGACGGCTGGTTTGACCAGCCCTTTTTCCGACAGGGCGTAAAGCGTCGCAATCACGGTTGACTCGGCATCAATTCCAAAATGCCGTCGGAGCCGGGCCCGCGTGTCGCTGCGGCCAAAGCCGTCGGTGCCCAGGGTCAGCAGACCGCCGGGAACCCATGGGGCGATCTGGTCGGGCACGGTGCGGACATTGTCGGAAACAGCGACGAAGGCGCCCTTCTCATTTTGCAGCAGTTCCTCCACATACGATTTCTTGGGCGGTTGGGTGGGATGCAGCATGTTCCACGTCTGACAGCGCAGCGCGTCGTTGCGCAGCAGTTTGTAGCTGGTGGCGCTCCAGACATCCGCAAACACACCGTAACGCTCGGCCAGGATCTGCTGGGCTTTCAAGGCGGACTGCATGATCGAGCCGCTGCCAAAGATGTGGGCCTTGATGCCCAGGCCCATCGGCCCGGCCTTGAACTTATACAAGCCTTTTAAAATACCCTCTTCAACGCCTTCCGGCATCGGCGGCATGGGATGGTTTTCGTTGTAGAGCGACAGATAATAATAAATATCCTCATGCTCGACAAACATGCGGCGCAGTCCGTCGGCCACAATCACGGCCAGTTCGTAGCCAAACGCCGGATCGTAAGGCAGACAGTTGGGAATGGTGCCGGCGTGCAGCAGGCTGTGGCCGTCCTGATGTTGCAGCCCTTCGCCATTGAGCGTGGTGCGTCCGGCGGTGGCCCCCAGCACAAAACCCCGGG
Source organism: uncultured Bifidobacteriaceae bacterium (assembly GCA_964618545.1). Lineage (GTDB taxonomy): Bacteria > Verrucomicrobiota > Verrucomicrobiia > Limisphaerales > UBA11358 > UBA11358. The sequence goes on from CAZUBG010000003.1 coordinate 43,856, forward strand.
CGCGGATGTCCCCGGCCAGCCAGAACAGGTCGCCCACGCGTTGCAGGCCGAACATCGAGTAGTAGATGTAAAACGGAATCATCGGCACCCCGTGGGTGGCGTAACTGGTGCCGGCGGCGATAAAGGAGGACATGGAACCGGCCTCGGATATGCCCTCCTCCAGAATCTGTCCATCCTTGGACTCGTGATAATAAGACAGCGTGTTGCGGTCCACCGGTTCGTACAACTGGCCTTTGGGGGAATAAATCCCGATTTCCCGGAACAAGGTGTCCAGGCCAAACGTGCGCGCCTCATCGGGGATGATGGGCACAATGTTTTTGGAGATGCCCTTGTGCTGCAACAAAATGCTCAGCAGGCGGCCAAAGGCCATGGTGGTGGAAACTTCGCGCGCCGACCCCCGGTAGAACTCGGTGAAATGGTCGGGCTTGGGCACGTCCAGCGTGACGGGCTGGAAGATTCGCGCGGGCAAAAAGCCGCCGAGTTGCCGCCGCTGTTTCAGCAGGTATTTGATTTCCGGGCTGTCCGCCGGAGGCTGGTAAAACGGCGTGTCGGCGATGACGTCGTCGCTGATGGGGATGTTGAAGCGCGCGCGGAATTCCCGCAGCTCTTTCTCATTCATCTTCTTCTGCTGATGCGAAATGTTCTTGCCCTCGCCGGCTTCGCCCAGACCGTAACCCTTGACGGTTTTGGCCAGAATGACCGTGGGCTGACCCTTGTGTTCGGTGGCGGATTTGTAGGCGGCGTACATTTTCCGGGCGTCGTGACCGCCGCGCAGCAGCTTGCTGATTTGCTCGTCACTCAGATGGTTGACCAGTTCCAGCAGTTCTGGGTATTTGCCAAAAAAATGCTTGCGGGTGTAGCTGCCCGGCTCGACGATGTATTTTTGATAATCACCATCCACGCATTCATTCATGCGCTGGATCAACAATCCGGTTTTGTCGCGCCGGAGCAAATCGTCCCAATCCGTGCCCCAGATGACCTTGATGACGTTCCAGCCGGCCCCCCGGAAGAGTCCCTCCAGTTCCTGGATGATCTTGCCGTTGCCGCGCACAGGGCCATCCAACCGTTGCAGGTTGCAGTTAATGACCCAGATGATGTTGTCCAGATTCTCCCGGGCCGCCAGGGAAATGGCCCCCAAGGATTCCGGTTCGTCCGACTCGCCGTCGCCCAGGAATGCCCAAACTTTGGGCTCCTCCTTCCAAGCGACCAGGCCGCGCGCCTGCAAATAACGGTTAAACCGCGCCTGATACAGCGACAGGATCGGCCCCAGGCCCATGGAGACCGTGGGGAACTGCCAGAACCCGGGCATCAAATAAGGATGGGGATACGAGGACAACCCGCCACCCTCGGCCAGCTCCTGGCGGAAATTTTGAAGTTGCTGCTCCGTCAGGCGGCCTTCCATAAACGCGCGGGCATACATGCCGGGCGCGGCGTGACCCTGAAAATAAACGATGTCGCCCGGAAAAGCATCCGTGTGGCCCCGGAAAAAATGGTTGAAGGCTACTTCGTACAGGGTGGCCGAGGACGCATACGAAGAAATGTGGCCGCCCACATTGGTGTTGGAATTGGCCTTGACCACCATGGCCATGGCGTTCCAGCGGATGATGCTCTTGATCCGCCGCTCGAGGTCGCGGTTGCCGGGGTAGGGTGCCTGGCTGGCCGGCGAAATGGTGTTGATGTACGCTGTCGTCAGCTTGGGATTGGGACGCGGGGCCGAACGGAGCTTTTCCCCGAAATCCTCCAGCAATTGGGCCGTCCGCTCCGGTCCCTGGTTCTGGAGGGCCAGTTCAAAAAAGGATTGCAGCGACTCGGACCACTTGTCGCCATTGCCCGTGGCGGAAGGCGTGGAGCCTCGTTCACCCGGTTGGTAAATTTCTTTGTTTGATTCTTTCACTTGTTTAAACTCATTTTGCCAATGCAACAACAACGCCAGTCATATTAAACCCAAATCACCCGCCCATACCAGCCAAATTGTTTCCATGAAATTTCTGGATTCCCCCCTCTCCGCCCCCGCCGAATGCCTGGCGGCCGACGAGACACTGCTTGATCGGTGCGAATCGGGCGGGGGGGGCGAGACGCTCTTGTTTTGGGAACCGCGTGAGACTTTTGTAGTGGTGGGCTACGCCAACAAACTGGCCAGCGAAGTCAACGCCGATGCCTGCCGAAAACGCGGAATCCCCGTTTTCCGGCGGTGTTCCGGCGGCGGAACCGTGGTGCAAATGCCGGGTGGTTTGAATTATGCCCTGGTGTTGAAAATCACCCCCGGCGGCCCCACCCAAAACATCACCGCCGCCAACCGATTCATCATGGACCGCAACCGCCGGGCCTTGGCGGCGGCCACCGGCCAACCCGTCGTCGTGCGCGGACACACCGATCTGGCGATTGGGGACAAAAAATTCGCCGGTAATTCCCAGCGCCGCCGCCGGGATTACCTGCTTTTTCACGGCACCATTTTATTGGATGGCAACCTGGATTTGATCAGCGAACTGCTCCCCATGCCGTCGCTGAAACCGGATTATCGGGGGAACCGTTCGCACCTGGACTTCGTGATGAACCTGCATGTATCCGCTGAAACCGTGAAGGCCGCGTTGCAAAAGGAATGGAACGCCCAAGAAGCCCTGACCGACCCGCCTTGGGAACAGATCACAACCCTGGCGCGCGAAAAATATTCCACCGATGGGTGGAATCATAAGTTTTAACAGGTGTACTACAACCGCTTGGCCAGTTCCGCCTGACTGGCGGCAAAAATTTCTTTGTGCAGGGAGTGACCATGGGCGTCAATCGTCACCACTGCGGGGAAATCCACAATTTCGAGTTCCCAAATGGCTTCCGGAGCGCCGAACTCGGCCATGAAATAAACATTGCGCACCCGCTTCACACATTCTGCCAGTACTTGGGCCGCGCCGCCAACGGCATGCAAATAGACACAACCATTCTGTTTGCAGGCTTCCACCGTCCGGTCCCCCATGCCGCCTTTGCCAATGACCCCGCGCACGCCAAAATCATGGATGATCTGCCCCTGATACGGCTCCTCCCGGATGGAGGTGGTGGGTCCGGCGGCCGTGCATTTCCACGAACCGTCAGCCTGCTTCATCATCACCGGACCGCAATGATAGATAATGCCGTCCTGCAAGCTCACCCCCGCCGGCAGTTTGCCGCCATCATGCAAATATTTGTGGACCGCGTCGCGACCGGTGAACACAATGCCGGAAATCAACACCTCGTCACCAACTTTGAGCGCGCGGATTTTCGCGTCAGTGAAGGGTAAAGTTAGTTTGGTCATAATCATTTAGTACAGCCACTCCTCAATTTTCCCCTCCTCATCCAGCGTCACGCCCTGGCGCCGATATGCCCAGCACATGTAGCTGATGCTGACAAAAAATGACGCCGGCACGCGGTTGGCCGCACAGATTTTCACCCCGAGCAGGGTCGTTTTGCCGCCAAAACCCATCGGCCCGATGCCAAGTTCGTTCGAAGTGTTAAGAATATCCTGCTCGAGGGCGTCGAGTTCCGGAACCGGGTTGCGGTCGGACAGCAGCCGGAGAAACTGGGTTTTGGACAATTCGTAGCCGGTGGCGCGGTCGCCACCAATGCACACGCCCAAAATGCCCGGGCCGCAGCCTTTCCCCTGTGCCTGCAACACCGCATCCAAAATCACCCGTCGGCAGCCGTCCAGATCGCGGTTGGCGTGCAATTGCTCGATGGGCAGCGAATATTGCGCCCCCACATTTTCGCAGCCGCCGCCTTTGAGGACCAGTCGCACCCGCACTTCCGGGGAATGATGCTGGTGAAAATGCAGTGCGGGAGCGCCGGGACCTACGTTGGTGCCGTCATTTTTGCCCGTCAGGGAATCCACCGAGTTTTGGCGCAGAAACCCTTTTTTGGTGGCCAGCGTGACCGCCTGGCGGGCCGTCTCGCCAAACGCCATTTGGTCGAATCCCACCGGACCATCCACATAAAATAAAATACTGCCGGTATCCTGGCAGATGGGCTGGGATTTCGTTTTGGCCAGGGCGATGTTCTGCTCGATAATCTTCAGCGCTGATGCGGCAATCGTCCCCTTTTTCTCATTCTCCAGGGACTGAATCAGGGCTTGATTGACGTCCTCGGGTATTTCAGCCGAAGTGCGCCGGATCAAATCCAAAATGGACGGCAATAGTTCATTCATAATGCTCAAGCTGAGGATAAGACCTTCCGGGGCCGCCGTCAATTGCGACTGGTTTCATTCCCTGGGCATCGGGACTTTCAAAACGGCTTTGCGCACGAGCTGTGGACCGGCGATTTGCATCCCGCCATTGTGGGCGTCCTCCGGGAAATAGATGGCGGCATCACCGGCGCGCAGGCGGAGCACCGAGGCATGGGAGGCATCCTGATAAAAGGCGGCGTCGCGGTCGGGATTGTAAGCCTCCCGCACGATCAGGCTGCCGGGATGGGTGGCTTCCATGAGTTCCTCGCCTTCCAAGATCACCTGCACATCAACATATTTGCGGTGAGTTTCGAATCCTCCGTTGCCGCGTGGATGGGTGAGGTAAACCTGTTCCATGACGAAATTACCGTCGTCCAACTCCCGTCGAAAGCCTTCGCCGGCGGCCAGGGACTTGATTTTCCGCTGGGCGGGGCTGCCCGGGGTGAACAATTCATCGAGATAGGCAAACGCCGGTTGCAGCCATTGATCATGAGCGGTTTGAGAGCGGACGGTGGAGAGAGTGCCAAAGATTGCCATGGTTTTTAAATTGAAATCGTGTTTGACCGTGTCTTTTGACCATGCTTGGGCAGAACGGAAGGGGAGTCAAGCCCCGGTTGAAAGGATGAATTTGAATTAATCCACTGTTAGGAATTTTGGGTTCCTTGACAAGCTCAAGAAAGCGACTTAGTTTCACATGAGATTCGTCAATTTGAATTTGTTCTGTGAATATTATCACGCGCCGTAATTTTCTGAAGCAGGGACTCGCAATCACCGCCGGGACTTCCGCCGGGCTTTCGGCCGTTCGCGTCCTGTCCGCCGAACCGGTGGCGGTCCACACGCCGGAGATCAGCACGAAGCCGGCTGATCCCTATGCTGATGCCACATTGGTGGATGGTCCGCCTCCGCCGCTGGCCGAGGGGGCATTCACCATTGCCATGCTGCCGGACACGCAATACTACAGCGAGTTGTTTCCCGCCACTTTTGAAAGGCAAACGTACTGGCTGGTGAAGCAGAAGAAGGCGCGCAACATTGCCTGTGTACTTCACGTGGGTGACCTTGTCAACCAGGACAAGCCGGAGCAATGGAGAAACGCGTGGCGGGCGATGGGCTGGCTCGACGGGCACCTGCCGTATTTTTTTGTGCCGGGGAATCATGATTACAATGGCCAGGGAGACCTGGTCAGGGACACCCTGATGAACACTTATTTTCCCGTCTCCAAGTTTAAGAACTTGGAGACGTTTGGAGGGGTTTATGATCGCGAGCCGGAGCGGATGGATAACAGCTTCCATTTATTCTCCGCCGGGGGCCGCCAGTTTCTCGTTCTGTGCCTGGAATTCGGTCCCCGCCGGGACGTCATCCGGTGGGCCAACGAGGTGGTCTCCCAAAATCACGACCGAGAAGCGATTCTTGTCACCCACGCCTTCACCTATACTGACAACCGGCGGTACGACCATACGAAGTGGAGTCAGGCTTGGAATCCCCATGACTATGGTCTGGCCCGGCACAGCGGGAACGATGTGGCTGATGGCGAGGAACTTTGGCAGGAACTCATTTGCCGGCATGAATCGTTCATCTTCACCATCAACGGCCATGTGTTGAACGACGGGTTGGGGCGTTTGACCTCCCCGACGCCGGACGGACGGCAAATCGCGCAGATGTTGTTTAATTGCCAGATGCGTCCCCAGGGGGGGGACGGCTGGCTGCGACTGTTGGAAATGTGCCGCGACGGCACTATGAACGTGGTGGATTATTCACCCACGCGCAATCAGTGCAACGAATCCCCGAAGAATAAATTCAGTTTGAACCTGGCGCGCGTTTGACGGTGCCGGGCCCGACTGTGTCGGGACCTCAGCCGGTGATTTTTCAGTAGCGGTCACTCACAAAATCCCAGTTGATGACCTGGAAAAAGGCGGTCACGTATTCCGGCCGGCGATTCTGATATTTCAGATAATAAGCTTGTGCCCAGACATCAATGCCCAAGAATGTCTGTCGTCCCAGACTGAGAGGTGAATCTTGGTTGCACCCGGCAGGGAACGGGTCGAGCCCACCTCCGCTGGCCGAACGAATGGTTTGCCAAACATGGATTGCTGTCCTTGACCGAACTCCATGACTTTACGCGGATAATCGTAAAACTACGAACCCACTAACTGGAGAGCCGGATGCGGGAGACCCGCCAATCCGGTTTGGAGGGAGGGGGGGTGGTTTTTCACTCTCCCTACCCCTATCCCGGCGGCCGAAAAGCAGCGGCTGTTTTTTGGGGGAGGTCGCTCATTTTGGGTTGGCGTGCAAGATCTGTTTGACGCGTTTGTCCAGCTCCTCTATCAACGCGAAGGGGTCCAAACTGGCATAACACTCCCGGGGGGCGCGGCGCGCTTTGCGGGGTAAAATGCCCGGCGCGCAGAGACGCTGGTAAGCGGTCTGCGGCAGTTCGTAGCGCTTGTGCCAATGACTGCCGACGCGCCACTTGCGTTGGAGTTTCAAACAGGGGAGGAAAAAGTTTTGCCACGGGGCCCACACCTCCCGATACAGGGCGCTGATCGGCCCGACCAGCGCCGGATTCTCCAGGCGCCCGTAGCCCAGGAGTTGCCGCGCCCACGTCCAGTTTTTCTGTTCCTCATGCGCGTTGTCGTCGGAGTGATACGGCCGCGAACGGGTGAAGTCCACCGGCTTGAGACGTTCGCGCATGTACCGCCACAAATGCTGGTTGAGAAATTCCCCGCCGTTGTCAGAATCAAACCTCAACAACGGGAAGGGCAAGCCCGCCTCCACCGCCCGCGTGGCCGCCAGTACGCCCGCAAAGCCCTGGTTCCACACCGCCCCGCCTTCGGTCCAGCCGCTCAAAATGTCGGTGTAAGTCAGGCTCCAAATGAAATCACCGGCCATGCTCCCGCCACAATGGGCCACGCGGTCGGCCTCCAAATAGCCGGGTTGGGTCAAGTCCCAAACGCCCGTGCGGATGGGAATTTTGGAGCGCAGCAGACTGCCCGGCTTGGTGCCACCCCGCCCCCGTCCTCCCTGCTGCGCCCGCGCGGGGGCCAGCAGCCGGTCCACGGTGGCCGGCGCTGATTTGCCGGACCAATTGCCGATCCCGCCCGTTCAACGCCCCGTGCCGCAATTCGTAAAAGGGCAGCCACTGCTGCAGGATCGGCACCAGCCGTTTGCCGCAGGGTTGCTCCGCGCACAGCCAGATTTGCCGCACCACGGGCTCAATCCCCTCGTACCGCCGTTCCGGCCCCGCAGGGACCCGCCCGCTCCCTGGGGGCAAGCCCGCCCCCAACAACTTGATCGCATATTTGCGCTCATACTTGAAGTCGTCGCACAACTCGCCGAGCATCCGACTTTTTCCCTCACGATTTCGCCGCGCATGGCGCACGATCAACTTCGCCAAACAATCTTTTTTCAGTTCTTCGCTCATGTTCATTCACCCTATTTCCGGGTGTCTTTTATCCATGAGTCAACGACCCTTTTTGCCTCCCCCCAGTTTCCCTCCCCCGGTGTCTTTTAATTTGAGTCAACTCGAAGCGCAAAAAAAACGCGATTTTTACTTGTATTGCTGCCGACCAGGTTTTATGTTACGATGGTTTTAAGGATGTTGTGATATCAAGGGATTAAACTAAGAAATAAAAGCGCCAGCTTGAATAGAGGATAGAAGTTTTTTCCTGGGCGTGATGGAATAAAAGATTTCTGAGAAATAAAAATCGGGTGATTAGTTTCGATGCTGCGCGAGCCTGTAACTTGGGCTTTTGACGAATGCAAGGACACACCAATCCGAGCGTGAGTGTGGTGGTGCCGGCCTATAATGCGGGCCAGTATCTTTCCCACACCCTTGACTCGGTGTGCGAGCAAACGTATCAGGATTTTGAAATTATTATTGTTGACGACGGTTCGGTGGATGACACCGGGGAGATTGCGGCGCGATATGCGCGCAAAGATGGCCGGATTAAAGTAATTCGGCAAAGGAATGGAGGCGTGGGTGCTGCACGCAATGCGGCGATCGAAACCGCCCGGGGCAAGTATATCGCTCCGCTTGATGCGGACGATATTTGGTTCCCAGGGAAGTTGGAAAGGCAAGTCACGCTCCTGGAAGAGGGAGGAAACAGTTGGGGGCTGGCTTATTGCTGGTCGAAACGCATTGATCCCGCCGGGGCAATTATGGGTTTTTCCAATGAATTCACGTTCCGCGGCGACATCTTCTACTCATTGCTCTTTAGAAACTTTATTGGATGTGCAAGCGTTCCGCTTTTTCGGACGGCTGCCGTGCGAGAAGCGGGGGGGTATCTTACGCGCGGCCAACAAGGGGGATCTCAGGGTTGTGAAGACTGGCTTCTGTTGCTCAAGGTGGCCGCCCGATACCAGGTTGGCGAGGCGCAAGACTTCCTAGTGGGGTACCGTGATTCCGCCAGTTCAATGTCGAAAAACGTGGTTCAAATGGCCGAGTCGTACGAGACGCTTTTGCGGGAGGTTCATGCGCTGCAGCGGCACATTCCCAAGAAGCTCATAAGGTGGTCCAAAGGAAATTTTTACTTTTACCTAGCCACGAATAGTTATTGTTACACGAGGCACGGAAAACCCTTATGGTTTGCCAAGAAGGCGGTGCTGGCTGATCCAGCTCTGTTGATAAACCGAGTTGTTTTGCGTGTCATTATGGTTAGTTTGGCCCGCCAGGTGTTCGGCGCGAACTGTTTCAAAAGCAGACGTACTGGCGACAACGAAGACATGGTTGAAGAACGATCCCAAGACATGACCTTCTTTGGCAGGATTTTAAAGCTCCGAGAAGAATGGATCGCCGAAAACTGGTCTAGGCTTCATGTTTCAAAGCACGCACCAACCTTCCCGGAACGACTTGAGAACCGGCCGATTTAATTATATTTAAGCATGCCAACAAAAGTTCTGGATTTTGAATTGCCTCAGGTTCCGGAAAGGCTCCCGGGCCTTGCTGGCTATACTTCCGCATTTGTGCTGTTGCGCTGGGAGGGACGCCCGGTGGCGGCTGCGGTGGTTCCCTTGCACAAAGGAACGTTTAAAAAGGCGGACCTTCGTGAGCGGATGAGTACTGGTTTGGGAGATGATCTGCGTGCTTGCTGGCTAAGCATTCTGTTTTCGCCCAGTTCTTGCAAGCAAAGGCCAGGCCGAGCGGATGTCACCATCGCGGTATGCACCAGAAACCGGGCGGACGACCTGCGAAAATGCCTGGAATCGCTCTTGAGTCTGCCGGACGAAGGTCAAGAAATTTTGGTGGTTGACAACTGCCCTGCGAACGACGCAAGTGAACGCGTGGTTCGATGCTTTCCGGCAGTGAAATATGTGCGGGAAGACCGGCTCGGATTAAATCGCGCGCGGAATCGGGCGCTGAGGGAAGCCCGCGGGGAAATCGTTGCCTTCATTGACGATGATGCCGTGGCGGACAAAAACTGGCTGCGCGCGCTAACCGATGCCTTTGCGGCACCGCTCACCATCTGCGTAACGGGACTGACCCTGCCGATCGAATTGGAGACGGAGGCCCAGGAAGCATTTGAACTTATCGGGGCATACGGGCGGGGATTCAGACGAAAAAGGTTTTCGATCGAGACCATCAGTCCCGCGGGCGGCGGGGCGGCCGGGGCGGGTGTGAACATGGCATTCCGCCGGGACGTGATTGAGAAGGCCGGTTGTTTTGACGAAGCGCTGGATGCCGGCACAGCCACCCACTCGGGCGGCGACACCGAGATGCTATGCCGGGTAATAGGGGCCGGATATGAGGTGATTTACGAACCGGCGGCACTGAATTGGCACCGTCACCGAAGGGCAAGGGCGGAACTGATACAGGCAGTGTTTGGATATGGAGTGGGATTGTATGCCGCGTGGACCCGATGTTTTTGGGTTGGGAAGGAGCGGGACGTATTGGGGACCGCATGGAGCTGGTTCTTTAAAGTGAGATTACGTTGCGCCATTCATGCGGTCTGGCATCGGTCCGGGGCCTACCCTCGTGATTTGGCGTGGGCGGAATTGAAAGGATCGCTTTGGGGGCCGATTGCCTATGGAAAGGCGAGGCGGGAGCTTGCCCGAGACAACGCGCAAAAGGAATGAACACGGAACTCAGTGTTATTATCCCCACCTGCCAGCGCAATGAATCGCTGGCGCGCTTGCTGGCCTCGCTGGAGAGGCAGACCCTGCCCTGTGACGCCTTCGAGGTGATTGTGATTATTGATGGCAATGCGCCTCACACTGCGGAGTTCCTCAAGAATTATAAAGGTGCACTCCGGCTGCGCTTTCATGGGGTGCCGCCCTCGGGGGCGGGGTGCGCCCGCAACCAGGGAGCGGAGATGGCGAACGGACGAATCCTGGTTTTTCTCGACGACGACATGGAAGCGCAGTCCGGACTCCTTGCGGCACATCTGCTGGCTGCCTGTGCAGGCGAGAGCGTCGGCGTGGGAAATTTGGTGACCTTGCTGCCCAAGCGAGCTGGTTTCCTCGGGTCTGGCCTGAGAATTTGGTGGGAAAGAAAATTTGAGGAGATGCGGCGTGATGGCCACCGGTTCAGCTATGTTGATTTGTTGTCCGGACATTTTTCAATTCCGGCGAGAACCTTTGCGAAGATCGGCGGATTTGACCCGGCCTTAAACTGCCGGGAAGATTACGAGTTGGGCATTCGCTTAATCCAAGCGCAGATTCGATTTGGTTTTGTTCAGGAGGCCACCGCCATTCACCATGAAACGGAGAATCTCCGCAAGAGCCTGGACCGGGTGATGAAGGAAGGTTTCGCGGATGTGTGGCTGGCCCGGCGCTATCCCGAGCTGGCGCGAAGTCTGGCGGCGGCGCTATTATGCCAGACCGACTTGAAGCCCTTCGGGAAAAGACGGCTCATTGAACATGTGGTCAGGAACCGGCCGCGCCTGGCCGAGCAATTGCTGACACGCATCGAACATCTTGGCATGCGCGGCCTTTGGCAACGAGGTTACATGTTCTTGCGCAAATTCTGGTATATGCAGGGAGTGTGCTCCGCTTGTCCGGATGCGAAGGAAAGGAAAATGATTTTTTCGCCTCCAGCCAACTTAAGGAAAAAGACGGTGGGGATCATTGACCTCCAGAACGGAATGGCACAAGCGGCATTGGAACTGGAGAAAATCCGGCCGGAGTTTGCCAGACTATTCCATGGCAATCAAGCGATAGGGACGATACCGCCGGAGCCGTTCGCCGATAATATCGGCGCCCGTCACCTGGCTCCTTATGTGAGGGAGCACTGCGGCCACGTTTTCTTAAAGGCAATCGCCCTTGATCGAGTCACCCAGTACGCGCCGGTTAAGCGATGAAGCCGAAACTTGCAGAAATGGTTGCCGGAAGTCATCCTCGGTCGGTTGCCACCGACCGGTGTGTGCGGATGATTTTCTGGCGGCCTGGGCGCTCGTTGCCAAACCGCGTTTTCCCGGAGCGTCCGGGAGGTGATTGCGTGGCGGGTGAGGACGGTGAAGTTCGTTCTCATTGCCCGGGAAGTAGCATGGCGGCTCTGGCGGCAAGGACGGGAATCCCATAAGAACACGCATGAGAATTTCGGTCCGAGAGTTGGAGTTGAGCGAGCCGATGCATCCCTTTTCAGTGGCACAGGGATATGATGCGGCCAGGATCCTGATTCGCACAAAGGGCACCCCGCTCGGTTGGATCGAACTGCCATGCAAGGAGCGGCAAGAATGCTATGCGCCGCAGGAAATCCTGACCATCGTCGCCGAGCGGTTGGAAAAGGAGATTATGAACGAAGCATGTTGCGACGAGTTTTTGCCAGAGCCGGATTGCGATTTCAGCCCTGCGGCAATTTCAGTGATCATCTGCACTCGAGACCGGCCGAAGGATCTGGACACCTGCCTCCACAGATTGGGATTGTTGGATTACAGCAATTTTGAGGTTGTCGTGGTGGACAATGCCTCCAAGGACGCGCAAACCCGGGAGGTAGTCCGAAGGCACGGCTTCCGATATGTCCGGGAGGCGCGCCCCGGCTTGGATTGGGCGCGGAATCGCGGAATCGCGGAGGCTGCAAATTCCCTTCTGGCCTTTATTGACGACGATGCGCGTGCCGACAGCAAGTGGCTCAAGGCGATCAATGGGGCCTTTGGCGATCCGGATGTGATGGGAGTGACGGGACTGGTGGTGCCGCAAGAACTGGAGACCGAAGCGCAAATCTATTTTGAGCAGGTTTACGGCGGCATGGGAATGGGGTTTCGCAGGCAGTCATTTCAGCGAGGCTCGGTTTCCGATCGAAGACTTTTATGGGCCAGCAGTTTCGGCGTTGGCGCGAACATGGCCTTCCGCCGGTGCGTTTTCGAAGCGGTCGGACTTTTTGACCCGGCCTTGGACGCAGGCACAGCAACGCGAGGCGGCGGAGATGTGGAATTTCTCCATCGCCTGGTGGCCAAGGGGCAATTACTGCTTTATGAACCCAAGGCGATAGTGTGGCATGTCCACCGGCGGGAATTTTCCGCGTTAAGGCAGCAACTTGGCAGCAACGGTTGCTCCGTCATTCCATACATTCTCACTTGCTTGAGAAATCAAACAATCTCGCGCAAGGCGGCGCTGGATTTTTTTTGTTTTGAAATATTGGGTTGGTGGATACTCCGTCGTCTGTTTCGCCCAGGGAAACACCAGCGTGCACTAGTGTGGGCGGAAGCCTGGGGTCTGGTTTTGGGATTGCTGGTGTATCGAAAGGCTCTTGCCGAGGCAGCCCGCCTGGCAGGAACGTGCCTGGCTGAGGAGAGCGAAGCAAGCTCGACGAAACACGACCAACAAGCTGCGGTCCGTCCGGTTGATTGCCGCAGGCAAACACAAATTCGCGGGCATTACGCTGCCGCCGAGGAAAACCCTGGCGATGGAGGCACCTCAGATGACAACTGATCCAACTTATGCACCCAAAAGCCCGCTGTCGGAAGCGGACGCGCCAGTGGAGGATTGGAGTATGTGTTGCATCCTCCCGGTGGCCGGGAGTGCCGAGGGACTGGTGGAAACCATCAGCTCCCTCAGGCGGCAATCCTGGGCGCAGTGGACCTGCTTCATGGTGCTGGGCAACGATTGCACGCCCCTGGTGCAGGCCACTGCGGAAACGCTGGCCGCCGAGAATTCGAGATTGGAAGTGATCAGGAGCAAATTCAGCACGCGCGCCCATCTCGGCAATGTCGGCTTGAAACATGCGAAGGCCGCGTGGATGCTCGTTTTGCGGACAGGAGATGTGCTCCGGGAGGATTTTTTCAGCGCTATCCAGGACAGGTTGAATCGCAACAGGCAGTTGGATGCCTTTTGGTGCCAAACAGCGACCGCACCGGTCACGGAGCATTTTGTGCGTACCGGCAGACCAAGGAATGCCATGGACGACCTGTTCCCAATGTTCGCACGGCAACCATTTTTCCTGCTCAATTGCTGCGTTTTCCGCCGCTCGCTCACGAGTTACGCGGGAGAGTTTGATCCCGACTTCGAGTTGCTTGAAGATTGGGACCTGCTACAACGCATCAGCCGCTGCGGCGCTGGTTTCGGCCTGGTGGGGGAAGCCATGGTGTTCCCGGGTCCATTAAATGCGAACCTTGATTTGAACCGCCTGCGGAAGGAGGGGTTTCAGATCATCCGGCGCGGATGCGAATCGGATCGGCGGGTAAAATATCCGGATCCTCTGTACCGGGAAGGCGTTCAGGAGGGTAATCTGGCGGATCTGGAGTTCTTATTCAGCGGGTTTTTGGATGGACTACAGCTCGGCAAGCGAATGCCCGGCACCCTGATGTTGGAGTTGGCCGGGCCCGGCACCCAGATTGAAATCAATCCCGCGGAACTGGCCCAGGAGGTGTTGATGGGAATGCTTTGGGTACTCCCGCCGGAGGAGGCAAATGCTTCAGCATGGTGGGAGGGATATCACGCTTCGTTTTGTGAGATGGCGAGCCATTTGGAAGCGAGGATGGGGATTCCATTGCTGGCTTACAGAATGGTTCATGCCTTCGAACAGTTGTTGATCCGGGCGGAAGGCTGGGGCTCTTCCCAGATCGGCCACTGGCAGAAGGTCACCCTAAATCTGGAAGCCGTGATCAAGGATGTTTACTGCGTGCCGGAGGTTCATAATTGTCTTTTCGAACTCAGGTATGGCGAAACATATCTCGGCCACTTGGAGCTTCCCGCCATAGCCGGACTTGTGTCGGCCTATGTGATCGAAGATGCGGTGGTTGACCGTTTTGCATGGCAACTCCTCAATATCTTCTTCGTTCGCACTTTGTATAATGAATTGACGGTTCTTGACGCTGGCGGTGGAAGTTTCACAGTGCTCCGTGGAAACCTCGTCCTGTGCAAGGGACTAAACGACTCGGATCCAACGAGTTCCGAGTTCCATGACAGGATTGGCTGGAGCCTGTTTCTTCAGGAGATTTGGGGCGAACCAGGTTTGAGTGAAAATGCTTTTTATGCTGGCGCATCCGCGATCAGCGATGCCAGGCCAGATATTGTCCGCGCTACAGCGGACGAGGTTTGCGCGTTACAAGTGGCAGACGCCATAAACGACTTGGGCAAGGCCGATCGCAGTGTCAGGACGGTCGTTTTCTTGGGAGCCACGCCACTGGGCTCCGTCCTGATTGATTCAAATCACGGCCGAATAAATCGCGAAGTATTGAGGGCCGGGATAACCTGCCATTTCGGATTTGAGCTGTGCAAGGTGGCGGTGCGCGAAGGTTTGCTGGCGCATCCAATCCTTGACGGCCGACCGCTCAGAAAACGACTCCACCAGCAAGCGGAAAGATTCAATCTCGGAACAGGGGCGCTGGACGCGGTTACTGACATCTCGAAACATTTGCGGGAGAATTATGCCAAGAACGTGCTCCACCCGCGTTATCCGGCCACACTGTGTGAACGGCTTCTGCCACGACTGAACCATGAATTGATTGGGCAGACCTCCTCCAGGCGGGGTGCCCTGCCGCTGACCGCCGAAACCGAGGCTGAACTGCGCCAATCAAACGGAGGCGAATCAATTGATGATGGGGTTCCTTCAACCACGCCTCAGAAGCGCATCATCTACGCTCCCGAGGTTCTGGATTTGCTCCGGCCCGGGAGCATTCCTCTCTGTAGACAAAGTCCCGCACTGAATTTGCCGGAAGACAAAAAAAGCGACTCCTTCGAAATCCTGTTTCGCGCCCGGCGAGATCCCTGGGGTTATGCGAACCCATACGAAACCCGGAAATTCGAACAAACCCTGGAAATAATTCCAGAACGCCGGTATGCCTGTGCCTTGGATCTGGCCTGTGCTGAGGGACACTTTACGAAGCTGCTGGCAGGGCGGGTTGAAAAACTAGTCGCGGCCGACATCTCCGAAACGGCCCTCCAGCGTGCCGCGGTCCGATGTGGAAACATGGAAAAAATCGAATTCCGCCAGCTTGATATGACCAAGGATCAGTTTGGCGGGCGATATGACCTGATCGTCTGCAGTGAAGCGCTATACTATACTGAGGACGAGGCAACGCTCAGTCGCGTAGTACAAAAAATCGCGGAGGCCCTTGCCCCTGGAGGTTTTTTTGTGGCGGCACATGCAAACCTGGTGGTTGACGATCCTCAACAAGCCGGATTTGACTGGGACCAACCATTTGGCGGCAGGCGAATCGGCGAGATCATTGCTGCCCACACCGGGTTGCGGCTTGCGCGAGAAATCAGGACTCCCTTCTACCGGATCCAGCGTTTTGAACGCATGCGATCATGGTTGGGGTGGCAACCCCAGCCCGCCGCCGAGATCACGGTCATGAGCCAGCCCGTGCCGTTGCCGCCAGCGTTGGGAAGGCGCGCTTTGTGGAAGGGGGGACATCCCAAGCGCGGCATTGAAGTCCAGGCGAAACGCTCGCCCGGACTTCCGATTTTGGCCTATCATCAAGTGAGCGACTTCGGGCCCCCCGCACTGAATCGCTACCGGGTGACCCCTGCGGCATTTGAGGAGCATCTGCGATGCCTCAAGGCCGCCGGCTTTTATTCCATAACCCTTTGCGAATGGTGTCTGGCCGCCGTGGCGCGCAAGCCCCTTAAAGGAAAGCCGTGCGTGATAAGTTTTGACGACGGTTACCTCGATTTCGCCACCAATGCCTGGCCGCTGCTGAAAAAACACGGATTCTCGGCGACGGTTTTTCTGGTGTCCCAGCAAATTGGAAAAGATAGCGCCTGGGATGCGCGTTTCGGCCCAACCATGCCATTGATGTCCTGGAGTGAAGTTCTGCACCACGAGGCCGAGGGGGTGGAATTTGGGTCCCATTCGATGTCGCACCGGCCAATGACCGGGCTCAATCCCAACGAGATTTTCCGTGAGGCATTACAGTCGCGCATGGTGCTGCAAAAGGAACTCAAAAGTATTATCAGTCTGGCATATCCTTACGGAGATTGGGATGCGACCGTCCGGCATGCTGTGGGCGCTTGCGGTTATTGGTGCGGCTTGACATGCAATACCGGTTTTGCCCAAATGCAATCCGATCTTTTGGCGCTGCCACGGGTCCTGATCACCGCCGTTGACGGCTTAAATGAATTTGCGACCAAATTAAAGCTATGACCAAAAGCCGCACAACGACACAGTTGTTTGCAATTCCACAGACTGCCAGGGTTTGGGTAAACCAGTCGGTTTAC
>CAZUBG010000003.1:60639-68055 GCA_964618545.1 uncultured Bifidobacteriaceae bacterium
GGTTTACCTGCGCGATCTGGTGTTCGAACTCGTGGCAAGGGACGTGAAGATCCAATACAAACGCTCTTTTATTGGAGTATTTTGGTCGATCTTGAATCCGCTGTTTCAATTTATCGTTTTTGGGTTTCTCTTCTCAAAGGTGTTCTCCGTAAACGTCCAGAGATATTCTGGCTACGCACTGACCGGCCTGTTTATTTGGACCTGGTTTCAGGCCGCGCTGCTCCAGGGTGCTCGCAGTATTAACGGCAATCGTGAATTAGTCAGGCGGCCTGGATTTCCCGTGGCAGTTTTGCCGGTGGTTTCCGTGCTGGTGCCGTGGGTGCAGTTCCTGTATGGCTTGCCGGTGCTATTTTTGTTTCTACTGCTCGACCACGCGCCAATGACGATGGCGCTGGCTGGTCTGCCGGCACTAATGTTGATTCAATTCTTGCTGACCCTGGGGGCGGTGTACCTGCTCGCGGCGATTAACGTCGCTTTTCGCGACACCAGTCTTGTTTTGGCCGTCCTTTTGCAAATGTTGCTCTTTGCAACTCCCATCTTCTACCAGGGGAGCACCATCCCGTCACAGTATCGCTTCCTATACACACTGAACCCCCTGGCGCAACTGGTGGACGCCTATCGGGCCGTGCTCATGTACGGCCAGTGGCCGGATTTTGCGGCGGTCGCGATGTTGCTCGTCACCGGCCTGTTGTTGCTGGCCCTGACTTTCAAGCTGTTTGTTCGCATGAGCCACAGGTTTGCGGAGGAGCTATAATGATGGAACCGGTGATCATCGTAGATAAAGTAAGCAAGCGTTATCGCAAGTATCATGCGCCACGCAATTTACGTACCTGGCTGCGCGACAAGATAAGCGGTCACGAGGAGTCCGATGTGCTGTGGGCCCTGCGAAATGTAAGCTGTCAAATCCTCCCAGGCAAAATGGTCGGCCTGTTGGGCAGGAATGGCGCCGGGAAATCAACTCTTCTTCGTTTGATCGGCGGGGTTGGTCGTCCCGATTCGGGTGGAATCAAGACCAAGGGTACCATTCGCGCCCTGTTGGACCTGGGCAGCGGCATGCATCCTGACTTGACCGGAAAAGAGAACACCTTCCTCATGGGGGTGGTTGGCGGCCTGACCCGGAATCAGGTGCGACAGCGTCTGGAGGCCATTGTTGACTTCGCCGGTTTGAAGGATTTTATTGACAGCCCGGTCAGGACCTACAGTTCCGGCATGCAGTTGCGGTTGGCCTTTGCCATCGCGGTGCACACCGAGCCGCAAATTCTGCTGGTGGACGAAGTGCTCGCGGTCGGGGATCTGGCATTTCAACACAAGTGTTTGGACGCCATCCGGAAAATCAAGGCACAAGGCTGTGCAATCCTGCTTGTGACGCATGACGTCCGTGCCGTGAAGGATCTCTGTGATGAGGCAATTTGGCTGCGCGGGGGCGAGGCGGTCGCTTTTGGTCCGACGGAAAGTATTGTGGGACAGTACGTGGGAGAGATGTCGGCGGAGACTCTGCGCCTGACGGAGATTTCCAAGGACCGGTCTGCCACCATGGTTAGCGAGAAATTGCAAATGGGGGTTAATCGGTTTGGCTCCAGGGAAATGGAAATCCGCGGCGTTCGCCTCCTCAACAGGAGGGGTTGTGAAATTACCGAGGTGGAGAGTGGGGAGTCAATTACAATTGAAATCACCTATTACGCTCCAAAGCTTATCGCGTCGCCGATTTTCAGTGCGGGCATCTGTGTGGATGAATCCCAAATGATAATTGATATCAACACGGATTCAAAAGAGAGCGCGCTCCCCAACCTGGAGGGTCACGGGAAGTTGAGCTTGAAAATCGAGCGACTTGATCTCCGGGCCCAGAGATACCAGGTCAGCGTGGGCGTCTATCATGCGGAATGGAGCCATGCTTATGACTATCACACGCAGGCTTACAGTCTTGACGTTCACACGGGCGTCCAGCAGGCCGGACTATTGCATGTTCCACACCATTGGACTCTGGCCGCTGAGGAAAAGCAATGCCGGTAAAGGCCAGGTAAATTCACTGAACCGATTATATGGGCGTTTGATTGGCCAACCTTAAAAAGACTTCGCAACTCAATGACCTGGTGCTGGTGAAGCGTTATAAAGCCGGGCTTCGACGGGATCAAGCTAATGCGTCAACGACGAAGACCCAGGGTTGACCATGTTTTGGCGTGAATTGCGTCGACAGTCCGAAAAATCTCAATCAAGTCAAAACAAGCCCAGCGTTCTGTCCCTCTGGGGCGCTCTAAGAAAATCCCGCAGCGCTGCTGTGCGCCGCCGCCCAATACCCGCAAAGTGACTTGAAAGACGAACTTAAGTTCTTCCCGGTGGCGGACCTGGCCAAAGAGGTGATCCGCCTGTCCTTCAAAACGGCAGACCTCCCGCTGGCAAACTGAGTTTGTTTTACTTCACAGACAACCTGACAATGACTGCGGTGGCGGCGGGGAGTTCAATTGAGAACAAACCGTTGCCGGCGGCTTCCAGTGGCGACCAACGGCCATTCCATCCCCCGTCGTTTTGAATCTCCGCGTCACCGAGAGTTTCCCCCGAAGTGGCGGCCAGATCCTGATTGGGCGCGCTCAAGAAAATCACCTGACCGGCAGCGGAATGGTCTCCGGCCACGCTGATGGACACCCTGGCCCTTCCGGTGCCGGGGGAATCCTCCTTGTTGATGAGAGTCAGTGAGAGATTCCCGGCCTGGTCCCGCACGGCATAAGCGCTTAGGTTGAGCTGGTCCGGATTGGTCACGGTGGCCGGGATGAGGATTCCGTGACCGCCCAGGTCGAAGGCCTTGATACCATACCCCAGCGGACGGACCTCAAAGCCGTTGGTGGTGGAATAATACGCAGTGTATTTCGAAGGCCGCAGGGCGTTGCCGGCGGCCACCTTGTCGCCCGTGTGGAAGTTGAGTCCCGCGGTGCCGTGCGCCGCCCACCAATACATGAAGTCCAGCCCCCACAAAGCCGAGGCAAAGGTGTTGCTGACATTCGTTGCGCCGCCGTTGAAATAGTTGTTCACCTCTTCGAGCCGGCAGGGCAGGGCGTTGGATGCCGCCGCCGGCACAAAACCGTCGTATAATCTTTGATACGCATGAACGAAGTCATCACCCAGCATCCGGCTGCGGCCGATTTCCGGGGTGGAAACCTTTCCGCCCGCACCGCCGGGATAGAGATGTTCAGTGATGAGCGCCACATGGTTGGAATGTCCAAAATCGGCCATGAATTTCTGCGCCCAGACGGCGTTGTTATGGACGCCGGGGCCGCTGAATTTCACGTCCGGAACCGCCGCGATGATGACCGCGGCAAATCGTTTCCAATCGGCGGCATAAGCCGGGTACTGGTATTTTTCCGCCGCCGCCCCCATGCGTTCCGTGGCGGGGCGGGTGTCTTTGATCTCCAACGGATATGCGCTCGGCTCCTGGCCGATGGAAAAACAATCCACCAGCGGCGCATAATGATCCATGATGTATTTGGCCGTGGCGGCATCCACCTGCGGATCACCGTTGTGCAGGCGCAGGCAGTAGATGACCTTCACCCCGGCGGCCTGGGCGAAGGCGAACAGACTGTCGAGATCGGACTGGTCCGGCAGTTGCCGGACGTCGCGGTCGGAAGTGTTGCCGCCGATGCGCAGGTTTTTGATGCCCAGCGTGTGAAACAAATTGAGCAGCGGTCGGTTGTCCGCGCGAAAATATCGAAGCCCGCTTTCATTGGACAAAAGCAAGGAAACCTCAAAACTCAAGCCGGAAAAATCCGGGGAAACCGCCGTGCCAGAATGCTGCGGATCAAGCCGAATGGACACGGGGGAGTCGGCGGCGTTGGCGGCCCCGAAGGTCCCGACCGAAAGGCCGGCCCCGGCCAATATCGCAAGTAGGAGTCGCGGTGTTTTCATTGTTGCTTTTGCTTCAGTCGGAGGGTTAATGCGTGCTTAATTCCGGCTTGATCTCCGCCGTGCGGGCGTTCCATTCCACGGTCACGCTTGTCCCGTCGGAAAACGTTGTACGCTCCCGCTGGCGGTCGGCGCCCAAAAATTCGTGATCGGTCATTTCCAGCAATCCGACGCGCTGGTTCAGCGCGGCCATTTGTTTGACCAACGCCAGCGAATTCCCACTGACTTCCTTCAGGCTGGCTGACAGTTCCGGCACGCCGCCGCACAATATTCCCAGCAGCAGATTGTCTCGCCCGCCCCGCCGCCCATCCCCATAGGAAACCAAAACGGCGTCGTGATAAACCAGTTGGTAAAGTGGCGTTGGAATGGTTCGGCCCAGCCCCCCGGATTGATTCACGCAATCAGTAAACGGAATCACCCAATCCGAACCCGCCTCCGTTGCGGTGAAACCAAGATAGTGCCCCGCCCAATTCATCAAATCGGCCTGGCCGCGCATCGCTTCGCTGCGCGTCGTGGGGTGTTCGGGGTTGAAATCCTGGTCCGGCGGAACGTAGCCGATCACGTCAATGTAGATGCCGTCAGGATGGATGCCGTGAGCGAAGAACAACTGATCGTTTTTTTCCAGATGACCGGCTTGAAAACGCGAGTTCAAGTAACTCTGTTTGCCGTCGTCCCAATGGCGAATGAAGGGAATCCGTCCCTCCTTCCAATCACCAAAACGCGAGCCCGCAAACGCGGTCGCCGGCAACGAGTCGTCCTCTTCGTGAATCGCAAAGTCCCGATTATAGGATGGCGCATCCGCATAGTAATCGCGGTATTGATCATGAAAAATGACCGGATAACCGAGTTCGTGGCAGGTGTCGAAAAGGCGTTTCATTCCATCCCAGCCGTCGGCCGCCTCCGGTGGCGGCAGCGAGTCGGGATGCTGGCGGTCGTAACCCAGATGCGCCCAACCGGAGACATAAACCAGCGTCTTGTCGATGCCGCCGGCCTTCAAATCCCGGAGTTCCTGCGCCCGCTGGTCAAAAGTGAACAATTCGTAATGGTTCGACGGATTGTAGCGGTCGCTGTTCGTGGATTGATTGTGCAAAATGCCGACGCGCGTTTGCGGAATTCCGATCATGTCCGCGACCCCCGGGGTGCGCGCGATTTTTTCCCGGAGCGAAACAAACAAACCGGTGTCCATCACGTACTGCCGGTAGCGTTTGGCGAGTGTGACATAATTCCCCTTTTCAAAAAAACACAGCCGCGCCGTCCGCAGATAACCGAATCGGCCCAGTGTCGCCCGCCAGCGCGGGCCGATGACCGTCGGACCGCCGGCGGGATGATTGAATTGATACGCCGCGTCATCCGGGGTTTCGATGATGACCATCATCGCCGATGTTCCCTTTTCAAATCCCCACCACGACATGGACCAATCCTCGATGACGTGGCTTTGGATGATGCTGTGGTCGCTCTCTTTGGCCGTGCCCATGCCATTGGTGTCCGTGAAGCGGATCGGATAATACGGTTTTGACCAGTGGCGCGGCAGCAGGTTGCCCTTGTTGTTGCTCAGGACCATGTCATCCACGTCGCGCGCGTCGAGGGCCGGCGGCCAGTCCAACTGACGCAACACCGTTGCGCCCTCCTCCGCCGCCGTGTCAAAAACCAGTTCCTCGTCGTCCCCTTGCAAGCCCACCGTGAGGTGCAATTTCAAATCAACCCGGCCGCCGAACCAGCCATGCGGTTTCCGCCAATCACTTAGGGTGATTTTTACGCCCGTCTTGAAACCGGTGTCATAAGGTTCGATGGCAAGGTGCTTCGCGCCAGCCAGGCACAGGAGGAATTCTTTCCCTCCGCTTTTCACCACCATGTCATTGGTGCCGGAGGCGGGCATTTCCCAAACCACCGATTGCGCGTTCACTTTCAGCGCCAGGGTTTTTTCATCAATCGTGACCACCTGCTTCTTCCCGGCAATGATCCACTGTCCGTTCTCATGGGACACCGCGACGAGCGGTGCGCCCCATTGTTCGCGCGTCAAGGGTTGTGCCGCCGCGCTGCCGGCCGCGAGGATGATCAGGAACAGAATAATCCGGTTCATGGTTCCAATCGGAGCCGGACCAGAATGGGGCCGCCTACCTTGGCGCCACCCGCCCGGCTTTTCTTTTTCAAGGAATTCACTTATTCAGCAGATCCAGAAAATTGCATCACTTCTTCGAAATTTTCACCAGTTCCGCACTGTGTGGTGCCACCGGCAGTTCAAATTTGTCTGTGAATTTGCCGAGGTCCTTCTGCCGCCATAAATCACGCACCACCCGCTTTTCAGATATTTTCAAATCGCTCCATTTCACCGTCACCGTGAGGGTGCCGTTCGTGCCGGTGTTGAAAAGTCCGACGGCTTCCGAGCCGTCCTCCAGTTTTTTGGCATAAACCCGGGCCTCCCCATCCCGGGCGATTTCCACTGCCTGGTCGCCCCGCGAATCCTGGCTCACCGCCAGCACTTCATCATTTTCCAAGAGATTGTGCGTGAAGGCGTCCATGTCGCTCAGATCGTTGGCCAGCAGCAACGGCGCATCGAGCAGGCACCAGAGCGTCATGTGCGTGTATTCTTCGGCCGTCGTCAGGCCGGGCTGATTCCGCTCCTTCGTCGCGATTTCCAGCATGTCGGGATCATTCCAATGGCCCGGGGAGGAAAACGGCCGCCATTTGTCCTGGCCAAAACCACGCTGACTCATCGAGGTCCAGTTCGCCTTGATGTCGCCGGTCGTGCGCCAACTGTTGGCCACTTTCCCAATCGTGGCCCCGTTGGTGATGTTCATATTGTTCGACAAACTGAAGACGATGTCGCGTCCGCTGTGGCGCAGGGCGTCGGCCATTTCTTGGGTCTCCGGAAGTTCAATCGGATTCCAATCGTATTTCAAATAATCCACACCCCAGGCCGCCCATTGGTCCGCGTCATTGGTGGTGAAATGATACTGGGCAATCGCGCACGGCAGGATGTTTTTATTCTTCACCGTCTTCCCCGCCGGTTTGGTCCAGGTGCCCTCGGGATTTTCCGCACTGCCGCCCGGGAATCCGGCGTAGGAGGTCACCCACGGGGTCGAATAAATGCCAAATTTCAAACCCATGCCGTGAATCGTGTCGCACATCCCCTTGAGGTCGGGAAATTTTTCATTGCCTTGCAGTCCGTGAAACGGCCCGCCGCGCGCGCCCTGCCATGTGTCATCAATATTGATGTAGCTCCAGCCGTGATTGATGAGACCGGAATCCACCATCGCCTTCGCGTTTTGCAGGACCAGATCCTGGGTGATGCGACTTGCATAGTGATTCCAACTGTTCCAACCCATGGCCGGCGTCAGGTCAATGGTTTCGCCAACGACGATCACAAATTGCTTGTCGCCGTCGCCCAGGGCGTTTTGGGCGTGGAACGTCACTTTGTATTGGCCGGCCTCGTGCATCACCCCGGTGATGTCCCCCGTGCTGGGATTCAGGGTCAGGCCCGCCGGGAGTTTTTTTACGGAAAATTGCATCGGCCGGTCGCCGGTC
>CAZUBG010000004.1:0-64881 GCA_964618545.1 uncultured Bifidobacteriaceae bacterium
TGCCATCCCCAACAATCGCACAATTACACTCATCTTGAAAGCAAATTAGAATGAGAAACCATCCTGGCTGTGGGGGAAGGGTTGTGTTTACTGCGTTGCAGACGTTGCACCTGGGTCCGTTGAAGTTGCTCACGTTGTCTCCTTTTCGTTAATGGTTAGTTGTCTATGGGAATGGTAAAAACTCTGGCATTGGCCAGCGCCGAAGTGATCGCATGGTCGTAACCTCCCGCGCCGCCCGCGCCGGGGAGGATCGTCACTTCCGCCTCGTTGTTTTCCACCGTATTGTCGGCAATAAATGGGATGCCGGAATCTCCGCCCGCGTCAAACAGCGCCGGGTTGGCCGAACACCATGCGACATCCAGATATGCGTAATTCTGCGGTAGCGCGATGACGGCGGTGTCTTGCAGCCCTTCCAAAAGGTAAACCAGCGCCGTCACGCCAACCATGCTTTGGGGTGGAATTTCATCATCATTAAGCACGAAGTCACCAAACCATCCTGTTGGAATGATGCCTCCGTCAGTGACGGAACCATCAAAGTAATGCAGGGGCGCAATCGGAGAAGTGGCGGCGCACAAATTCACGTCAAAATAGGCGTAAGCCCTCAAATAATCCCCGCCAGTGTCTTCAAAGAAATCAGCCGCAAACATTATTGACGAAGCAACCTGAGAAATTGGGGGAGTAGTGAATTGGGCGTAATCACCCGCTTGAACCGACCAGCGCATCGGAACGGCGACCTGGTTTAGAATGAACGGAAGGTTAAGACGGGCATACAGAGTCCGTGCGTCCGCAATGTCAACCCAGCGGTAGGTTTGCGCCACGGTCTGGAAGGTGGAATCGAAACCATAGGCAGCCCAGATAACCGACGCTGGCGTGGTGGTTCCATAATTGTCATATGTAAACACAATTTCCGCAGCCAAGGGAGCGCCATACCCATCCGGCAGTGTCGCCTGCACCGTCATCCCAAGGGATCCCAGGTATGTGCCGACCGGGTCAGCGCCCGTGGTGCCCGCCGCATTTGTGCTGGGTCCATTCCAACAGAAATAAGCCGTGCGAGGCCAGTACGTTTCCGGCCATGGGGTGCCACTCCCGCCACCATTGGGCTGCTCCTCGTCGCCATCGCCGGGCGGCGTGGGGATTGCGACCGGGTAAAAAAACGGGATGAAGCTCAAGCCGGAACCGTCACCAACGCTGGTATCAAACGTGGCGGGGGAACCAATCAGTGGCGGATAAAGAAGTGGGTTACTGGGGTCTGCTGCGGTCCATGGCCGCAGTGGACAAGCAAGTGCGTTACACGAGAGGATGGTCGGGGTGGTGCCTGACGCCTGTGCCACCGTGACAATGCCGCCGGTGGCATTGACGGTGGCAACCACAAGGTTCATCCCGATTGGATCGCCAGCTTGATAACTGACACCCGGGTTTACGATGATGATGTTTGCCGGCGCAAAGTTCAGCGTAAACAGCATCGTATTCTCCGGAGAATCAGGCGGCAGCCACTTGGATGGCGGGGCGGCGTTCAGAAGGCCGGCCAGCGTGTTGTAGTGTTCGGCCTGGCATGGCAGGACATTCTCCGCTTCAACCGTGACCCCGTCAAAGGCTTCTCCCCCGTATGCGCCGCCAAAGTATGGGCTTCCCGGAAGCAGGCCGCCTGGGAAAGGAGCTCCGGCCAGCACCACTTGGTAGTTATACAATCCGGCCGGGCTTCCGATGCTCTGAAACATCCAGTCGGTCAGCGGGCTGTTGCCGGGAAAGACGGAGGTGTTCTTTTCAATCCCCGCGCTCTCAAACGTCCCCAGGTCGTTCAGCCATGAATTAAACACCGACCACACATCCGGCGTCGTCGAGAACTGTCCCGGTCGGGATATGCCGGTCTCCGGCACCAGCGCCGGCGTCGCCACGGTGTCCACGCTGATCGGATTCGTTGAGTAAAACGGCACGAGGTTGGACTGCTGAAAAGTGTAGCAGTGGTCGGTGCGCGGGAAGTTCCACTGCATGAACCTGGTGGACGGGCTGGTCGGCGGGAAAATGCCGAACTCGTATGGCCATTCGTTGCCGGTGCCGCTGGAATTCCAGTACCGCGTCTGGTTCAGGTAGATTCCCCTCGTCACAATCAGTGCCAGTCCATTGGCTTGAACTGAGAGAATAAAGACCCGGCCGTTGGTCGCCCCCCCCACGCCGTTGAATGTCGCGTTCAGCGGCCACGTCTCCTGCCAGGTCAGGATGTGGCCGTGGACGGTGGATTGCAGGTTAAAGTTGCCAGCCGTCACCACCGAGCCGGTCCCGGCCGCAGCGTTCTGTACGGTGTTCGTTATCAGGGACTCGGCGGTCGCCACACTGGTCATGACAGTCAGCAGCTCGGATGCTTCTGTCATCGTGCTCCCGGCATTCGTCACCGTCACCGTCGCGCTTCCCGTTTCAGTGGGATTCCCGTCGTCATCGTCACCCCGTTCATTGTAGCTGTAGTTCGTAGTGGCCGAAGTCGGGGCGATGCACCACATATTAAACCAGAACAACGGCAACACCACACTTGGCGCGATTGCCACCCCTCCAATGCCGGTTCCCGGCGTCTGCGACGGCCCCACCGCCACGGCCGGCACCGGCGTTGACCCGCCGGTGCAGAACGTCGCGAACGGGCTGCTCAGGTCAATCAATGCCAGCGTCACCGTCGCTTCCGTCGAATTGTCCCAAAAGGGGGCGTATAGCTCAATATTGGCGACCCCGGAAACCGTGATCGGGCGCTGGCTTATCCCGGACCCGGACAGCATGTTTGACAGGTTGGCGAACCCGGTGAACGGCAGCACCGCCGAAGTGCCGTTGCCCCGGAGAGCCACCATGACGTTGCCTTTGGAGATCGCCAGGTCGCCGAGCAGATCGCCCGTCCCAAGCGCCGGGAAGTATCCATATTTCGTCCCGTTTAGCACCGGCAGCGGATTCTCCGCGCTGCCCGGTGTGTACGATGCGTTATTCAACACTGGCGATGCGTCCCAGAACTGTGTGGCGTTGAATGTCTTGCCAAAATTCGTCGGGCTCACCGCCGCCAGCACGTCTGCGACGATGCCCGGGGCGAACGGTGCGGCGGCGCCGCCGGACGTCTCCAAGTGCTGAAGGAATCTTGGATCCCCTGATTCCATCCAATGGAAATAACTGCCGCATCCGCCCCACGTCCCGGATGCCAGCTTCCGTGCGCAGAACGATGCTCCAGCCCCGACCGTCTGTGTCACGCCGCCGAACGTCGCGCTAATGCTTCCATTCGAGCAGTTGTGCAGCCGCACAAAGCTGTACTTGTTCCAGGCGGACGACCAGGTGAAATTGCCAGCCACGAACACATCCACCGGCTTGAACAATTGCACATGCTCCGCCGTCGTCTGGTCCTTAAACGAAACCGCATAACTTGTGCCTCCAATGTTTACCGTCCACACCTGCAGGCTGACATCAAGACAGTTGATCAGCGGGATGGTCGTTTGGATCGTGCCGCCGCCCGTCGTGTAGATGGTCGCCACTCCATATGCCGTATAATTCGTCGTCGGCAATCCATTCGGATACACCGCCGCCAGCCAGGTGGCCCAGGGCGCATGGTTAAGCACCGCCACCCCCGTGGTGGACGAGTGCGACGCCACCGTGCAACCGGCCAGCAAACTCGCAAACGGGGCGTCATTGTATTGCCGGCAGAACAGCAAATAGACCCAAAACGGATTGCTGCCGAAAAAATTGGCGAGCCAGCTCTGGGCGGCCGGATGCAGGTTGGCGGGGGCCGTTAGTGGATTGAAAAAGAAAAACGGACGGTCCCAATGGGTGTCCACCCCGGCCAGCACTGCCGAAAACCCGCCCAGCGCCGTCTTCATCTGCGCATCCGCCGCCTGAAAGATCGCATTCCACTGCACCGCCGTCAGCGACGCCCCTGGATTGATGTAACTGATCATTTATCCTTCGTTTCTTTTTTGTTCGTGTCGGTCTTTTTCTTTGTGTTCTCTGCGTTCTTTGCGGTTAAAACCAGGCCGAGGTCCGGCTTTCGCGGTTAATTTTTTCCATTTCCCCGGCTTTCTTCGTTGCCTTCGTTTGCTTCTGTTAAATTTCCGCTTTCCGCTTTCCGCTTTTGTCTATGTGTTCTTTGCGTTCTCTGCGGTTAAATTTTCCCCGTTTCCGCTTTCTGCTTTCACCCCTCACATCCAAACCGCCCCCGTGGACGTGCTTCCGCCCCCGGCCCCCAACCGCACCTTGATGAGTTGCACCCCCGTTCCCGTGATCGCCTGCAGCGCCACCCCCACGCTCGGCGTGCCCCCCGCCACCAGGTACGCCCCGTTCGTTGAGAAGTCCGACCCGCCGGTCGAGGACAACCCAATCGCCTGGTTCACCGTCACCGGCCCCATCACCTGCGCGTAACTGTCCCCCGCCATCTGGAGCGGAAATGTCCCGCCCGTCGGCTCGTTGTGCCGCACCGTCACCCCCAGGAATACATTCGTCCCCGTCGCCGCCACCGACGCCGGCGGCGTCGCCACATTCGCGCCCGCCGTGCCAATGATCGGCGATCCCACCGGCAGCGTCGCCGGCAGTCCCGTGGCTCCCGGCGTAAACCAGGTGTAATGCAGGTTCTCGTCCACCTCGCCGCGCAGCACCTTCTGAAACAGCTTCAGCAAATTCTGATTCTCCAGCGTGCGCAACCCCGCGTTCAACCGCTTCTGGTCCGCCGTCTCCTGCCGCAACTCCTGTTGCCCGGGAAACAACGAGTTCTGCAGGCTCCGCCGGTCCAGTTCCCGCTCCGGCTCGAACCGGTCCCGCGCGCGTTCCGCCGTGAAATCCACCACTTCAATGATTCCGTCCGGCCCCACCTGGATCTGCACCCGGTCAATGCACGAACTCGTCCCCGGAGCCAGCGCCTGCCCGAATTCCTCGATCGGCAGCTTCGGATTCCATTTCAAATTGTAACCCCCTTGCAGATAAAATTGCTGCACCAGCAGTAGCGCCTCCGCCACCGTGGCCGCCTTCTGATTTGCCGTCAGATTGTCCGCGTACGGGATTTCCGTGAACACTCCGGGATTGTTCGCGTCATTCAAAAACTCCTGCATCAGACCGTTCACCGGTTCCACCCGGTTGCGCCCCGGCGTCGCCTGGTCCGCCGTATAGACCGGCTGCCCGCTCGCCGTCACCCACCCCGTCGTCCCCTGCCAAAACGTGTAACGCTCCGCCTCGAACACCAGCGCCGCCATCACCGTCGGCGTCTGCAGTTGAAAGGCCGCGTTCAAAAATGTGTAATTGTTGGGATTGTTGGCCGGCGGCGTGATCAGGATCCCGTTCGGGTCCGGCGCCGCCACAAACACCGGCGTGTCAGCAATCACAAACCGGATGCCCTCCCCGCTGTCGTCAATCTGGAAATTCACCGAACTCCAGCCCCGGCTCCCCGCGTTGAAAAATTTCTGGTTGATCCGGTCCGGCTGCGCCAGCCGGAACAAATCCTCCCCCACCTGATAACCCTGCACCGCCAGCACCCCGTTCCCGTCCACCGGCTGCGTCGGGTCCGCCGTCATCAACCCCGTCGCATAGTCCAGATACACCCGGCACAACAATTGGTCCGCGATCGGCGCGCTGTCCAGCGGGATCAACTTCCCCTGCGCATTCTGAATGTCCGTGAAATTCGGCTTGAACGCCCGGAACACCAGGCTCGATAGGTACAACGCCGCCGGCATGTCCATCCGCCACCGGCCGCTGAACTTCCGGTTGTCCGTGAAATTCGCCGCGTCCGCGTTCCCCGACCGCGCCGCGCGCAGCGCAATGTATTGCCCCACCGTGATCTCCAGCGCCATCGCCTTCGCCGCCCCGTACCCGAACCATTGATCCGTGTCCCCGGTGAAGGCCGTGAACGGTGTCATCACCCCCGTCGCCGGGTCAATCCCGCTCTCATTCTGGAAGATGTCCTGCACGAACAATTCCACGTCAATAAACTGACTCCACGCCGCCGCCCAATCCGCCTTCATCGGCAAATTCAAAATCTGGTACCGGCTCCGATCCCCCAGCACAATGATGTTCGTGGCATTCTCCGTCAGCGTGATCCCCTGCCGCCGCTCATCCGCATTCACCGGAAACGGCAGCGGCAGCAGCCCGTAACCCTTGCGGTTGAACACCAGCCGGAAATCCCCCGCCCAGATCGGCGCCCCCTCGTCCTGGGCCGGACGCGGATCATGACAGAACACCAGCCCCGTTTTTTCACAGACCAGGTTCAAAAAGGCGTCCAGCCGCATCCCGCTCGTCGCATCCATCTCAAAAATCGGCCCGTTCAGCAGCCCCGCCGGCCACAACCCGTTCCCCGTCAAATCCCATTCCCAGTCCGTGTAAACCGTCGGTGCCTGAAATGCATACTCCAAAATCTGCCATGCCATCAATGGACTGTTGGTGTACGTCTTCGTCTGGCTGAACCAATTCTGCGGCAGAATGTGCCAGTAGCGCTTTATCCGCATCCCGTTGATCAGCCGCACATCCGGCATGTTGAACGCCCCCAGCACCCAGTCCCAGGTCAGGAAATACCGCAAATCCACAAATTCCAGCGTCCGCAGCATCCCCGAACTCGACTGCACCAGCGTGTCCGATTTGCACACCCCCGCAAAATAATGCCCCCCGATCTGGATCGTCACCAGCGCCCCCGCCGTCACTGGCACCGTCGTGCCCACATATACCAGCGTCGCCGTCGCCGGCGACGAGCCCCACGAAAAACTCCCCGCCATGGACTGTGCCGCCAGCGTCCGCGCCGCCTGCGTCGCCCCTCCCCGCGGGGGGGCCCCGCAATTAACCGTGATCGGTGCTCCATTCATGTTTCAATCATCCCGGTGGGGCGGCGCTGCGGCGCCGCCCAAATATTAGAACCAGCCGCAGGCTGGTAAAATCCCCTTTTTTGTTCGCATGTTTCTAGGTTTAATAAATTCCAGGTTTCCCGGCTTTCTTCGTTGCCTTCGTTTGCTTCTGTTAACTTTCTGCTTTTGTCTATGCGTTCTCTGCGTTCTTTGCGGTCAAATATCCCTGTTTCTGCTTTAACTCTATGTCCACCACCCCCCAGCATCGCGCGATCGCGTCCAGTATTTCCCGGCTCTCCGCCGTCAACCCCGCCCGCCGGGCCTCGTCATAAACCCGCCAGAAATCCATCAGTTCCAACTGATGCTCCAATAACCGGTCATCCCCCGGTTGCCGCAGCAGCGCCACCAATTGATCCAGCAGCGGCATCCCCTCCTCTTTAAAATTATCATACGCCGCCCGCAGCTCCGGCGAATTTCGTAGCTTGCTCAGCGCCGACCGTTCCAGCACCTCCACCTGCCCGAGCGTCAGCCCCAGGGCCTCGCCAATCTCCCGCTTCCCCCGGAACTCCCCCGGCTTCGCCCCGATCCCCAGTTTGTGTGGACAACGGTGGTCATTCTTCTTGTGCAGCCATTGCTTCCGCGCCTGGGCGCAGGCCGGGCAAACCCGCCGGTTCACTCGCCGCCAGACCTCCTTGTTGCCTTTGCCCTGAGACTGCCCCGTCTGAAATTTCAGTTTTATCCGTTTCTGCACATATTCAAACGGCTGTCCACAGTGGACACACCGCCCGCGCTTCATTGCTTCATTTGCCTTTGTTCGCATATTTCGCGGTTAAAAATTCCAGCCTTTTTCTTTGTGTTCTCTGCTTTCCGCTTTCAGCATTTGGTCTTTGCGTTCTCTGCGTTCTTTGCGGTTAAATTTCCCGTCTTTTCTTTCGGCCTCTGTGCCCTCTGTGCCTCTGTGGTTAAAAAATTTCAGCTTTCTGCTTTCCCGCTTTCCGCTTTGATCTATGTGTTCTCTGCGTTCTTTGCGGTTAAATTTTTCCGTTCCCGCTTTTCCGCTTTCCGCTTTCCGCTTTTGTCTTTTCACTTTTCCTCCTCGTGTTCTTTCTCGTATTTCAAAACCCCCTCGATGATGGCGAACAACGGTCCCTGCCGCGGATCCCCGTCCCTAAAAACCATCCCCACGTCCCCGATGCGCAATTCCGCCACCGGCTTCTTTGCCGCCTCCAGTTCCTCATCACTGATGTCCTGCAGCCCCAGCGGATGCAGGTCCACATAAAACCCCCACGCCGTCTTGCTCACCATGCTCCCCGGCCGGCCAAACCGCTTCTTCAACCCGATTTGCGACGGACCCGCGATGAAAAACTGATTCTTGCTCAATTGATCCCGCAAATCCTTGTAGCGCAGTGTCACGCTCAACCCCTGCTTGCGCAGGTAAATCTGAAGCTGGCTGATCGCCCCGTGCGGCTCGATGAACAGCTTGTAACTCGTCCACGGCCCCTGGTTCGGCTTGCCCGGCGGACAGGCGATTTTCGTCCCCTCCACCCGGAAACAATCACTCGAGATTTCCCCCGCGCTGTACGCCACGATCAGGTCCTGGATGAACACGTTCACATTCACATCCGTCTGCACGTCCACCGCCGTCGCCATCGCGTGTTCCACCAGAAACTTGCGGTATTCGATCAGTTCTTGGCCGCCGTGGCTCGCCAGCATCGCCGCCGCCGCCGTGAACGCCGCGTAACACACCGAATGGCTCACGCGCACCCGGTCCTGCACCCGGGCCAGATCCGGATGCCCCAGCCAGAAATCCACCTGCTTCAACGTGTACGCCACAAACTCCCGCCGCCGCACCAGCAGCTCGCGCCAGATCAAAAAGAAAAATTCATGGTGCGCCTGCATCCACTCAAAGTGATTCGCCAGCCGCCGCTGCTCGCTGATCAACACCTGCGGATACCGGCTTCGCATCGCCGCGTCGCTCGACGTGCTCTCCCCGCTGACAATCGGCATCGTCCGGATCACCCGCTGAATCCCGTCCGGCGTCCACTTCCCGGCGAGTTGGCGGTTGTAGGAATCCCGCAGCAGCGGCTCTTTCTCCGGCGGAATCTGGTTCTGCCGGAACTCATCCAGCCACAGCGGCAGATTCGAATAATTTTCGAGCTGACACGCAATCCCCACCGCGCTCACATTCTTCGAGATCAACCCCATCCCGGAGGGCACCCGGAAACCCGCCAGCGACATCAGCCACCCCACGAACGTGCTCTTCCCGCTCCCCATCTGCCCGCTGATCCACACGCTCGGAAAATTGTTCTGCTTGGCGAACAACTCCGGCGCCGCCAAATACCCCAGCACCGCCCCCAGACTCAGCCACCCCTCGTACCCCCCCGCCGTGTCAAAAAACCGCCGGCTCACTTCCCGGAAAAACCCCCCGATCTGATTTTTGGGATCACCCTCATACAGGCTGCGCGCCATCGGCTCCCAATCCTCCGTGTCAAACTTCACCTGCTCCATGCACAACCCGCCGCCCTCCGGCGTCGGCGGCTGCATCTTCGGCCGTTGCTGGATGAATTCCAGTTCCCGTCCTCGTCGCGACAACGCGTAACCCTCCCCCTCATGCCAGAATATTCCGTCCTCATCCGGCAGGATGAAATGCCCGTCCCATTCAATCGCGCATTCATCAAACACCCACAACCCTTTCAAACACTCCGGCCCCGGCTCAATCTGGCTCGTTTCCGCTTTCCCGCTTTCCAAATTTCTGCTTTCGGCTTTTGCTTTTGCTGTCTTCAACTCGTACCACCCGCAATATTCAATCAGTTTGATCACCCGGTAGGCCGCTTCCTCCGTCACATCCTTTTGCAGCAATTGCAGCTCCGCATTCCCGGCCCCGCCCTCGCAACCCCAGGTGAAATTCCCCTTGCTCGCCACCCATTGCCGGAACTTTTCCGACCCCGCGTACATGTCGTTCGGCAGCACGTCCGCCCCGCCGATCTGCTGGCCCTCGCTCATCTCACCCTTGGTGTTTGTCAGCCGCACCAACCGCGTCACATTCCCGTCCGCCCCGCGCAGCAGATAAAGGCACTCCATCTTGAAATTGCTCACCGGTTGCGGACATCCCTGCAAAATGTAATCTGCCAGCCACTTCTTCAGCCGGTGCTTCGTCGCCCCCGCCTCGCGCCGCAAATCCGTCGCCGCCAGCCACAGGCTTTTGTTCGTCAGCTTCGTCACTGCCTTGCGCGTGTAGTAACAGCCCGGCAGCGTCATCGTCTTCCCGTTGGCCTTGCGTATCCATTCCTGCCGCGGCAGGCACCGCTCCAGCGCCGACGCATAACGCAGCGCCGCCATCTTGATGTCCGCCACCAGCGACTCATCCCGGCCCAGCTCCCGCAACTGCTTCAAGTCCCGGCGCTCCATCTCCCCCGCATTCGGCAGCAACGGCTCCCACAACAGCCGCTCCACCTCGCGCTGGACATAACGCTCCTCCTCGTCCGTGAACAATTCGAGCTGGCCGGGCTGGGACGGGTCAATCGCCGAGTCCAGGACCGCCTCAAAGGCGCGCCGCACCCAAGCATGTTGCTCCAGCGTGATGGCTGATGTCATATTTTACCGCTCTGCTTTCCCCGGCGGCCGCCCCGCCCGCCCGCCCCGGCGCCTTCGTCCAACTGTAGGCCCGGTCCCCTGACCGGGCGTCTCAATGGTTTGTAACCGACCAGGTCACGAGACTCTGATATTGCCCTGTCTTTTCTTCTCTGTGCCCTCGGTGCCTCTGTGGTTTAAAAACTCCGGTCTTTTCTTTGTGTTCTCTGCGTTCTCTGCGGTTAAATTTCCCCGTTCAGGCCGGTGGCACCCACCATGTCACCGCCTCCGGCACCGGTGTCCCCGGCCACGCCGACACCTTCCCCCAGTGCTTTTCCAGCCAGGCCTTCACGTCCCGGCCCAGGACACCGGGCCCCAGACGCGAACTCCAATCCATCAGCGTCTCATCCGGCCACAAATGCAACACGTCATCCCCGATCCCCGCTTGGCGGGCCAGCAGTTCAAACTGATTCAACTGGTTCCACGCGTAATGCGCCCACAAATCATTGCCGGCAAACACCTCCGTCCGCACCTTGCGCCCCAGCGCCCGGGCCCGGTCCTCAATGCGCTTCACATTCCCGCCCCGGATGTTCAACGGCTCCATGAACACCGTCACCGGCTCCAGCGCCGCCACCGCCGCCAGCGTGGACCGCAGGTCGGTCATCGAACAATCCGGATAGGCCGGCGCGACTGCCGCAAACACATGCAATCCCGCCGCCTTGGCCGCCCGTAGCGTCTCCAGCCGTTGCGACGGGGCCGGCGCCTTCGGCTCATAAATCCGCGCCAGGTCATTGTCCAGCGTTGGCAGCGACATCCCAAACGTCAGCCGGTTCCCGAACGCCTTCATCAAATCAAAATCCTGGCGTGCCAGCGGCGACCGCGTCAGCATCCGCACATTCAACGACGAATGCTCCAATATCAGTTCCAGCGCCCGCCGTGTCCCCAGTTCCAGAGTGGCAGAGGCGTCCCGCCTCTGATCCCCCGTTCCCGTTGGACTTTGAGTTCTGAATTTTGAATTCTCACGCCTCACCACCTGATACGGATCCGTCGTTGTGCAAAACATCACCGCCCGGTTGCCGTCCGCGTTCAGGCTCTGCGGTTTCTCCGCTTCCGCCTTCCTGAGCGACGCCAGAAAAACCTTTTCATCAAACGGCCGGGGAAAAACATAATTGCCCCACTCTTCATCCGAATCCTCCACCCCGCGCGGTCGCAACACCGACGCCATCCGGTTCGTGGACACCTTGGGCACATAACAAAACGTGCAGCCATGCCCGCACCCCACCGCCACATTGCACGACCACACCGAGAGCGACTTGTGCTTGAAATGGTTGCGTTCAATCGTCACCGGCTTTTTCCACCATTCTGTAATCATAATTTATTTGTTGTTGTTAATTGCGCCCGCAAAATCGCCCCCAAATCCGGCAG
Source organism: uncultured Bifidobacteriaceae bacterium (assembly GCA_964618545.1). Lineage (GTDB taxonomy): Bacteria > Verrucomicrobiota > Verrucomicrobiia > Limisphaerales > UBA11358 > UBA11358. Next base: position 11,772 of record CAZUBG010000004.1, read on the forward strand.
CCCAAATCTTGTCGGCCCGGTGCCCTCACCAGGCGTCCTCGTAGCCGCCGAGGTCACGAATGCCATGCCGAGGTTCGGCCTCTGATTAATTGAATCATCCAATTCAACCACGCCGCCCGCCACACCCTGGACTGCCGAACCATCCCCCCTCTCCTTGGGGAGAGGGCCGGGGTGAGGGAGGTCATGTCTCGCCGCAGGCCCAATCTTCCCGGCCCCCGTTTCCGCTTTCCCGATTTCTGCTTTCTGCTTTTCACACTGCCGGCCCGGTTTCCACCCCGCCGAAACCTTGTTTTCTTCCTCCTGCAGAATCCGCAGCTTTTCCTTCAACTCGAACACCGGCAACCGCTCCAGATAACGGCGGTACCGCCCCGGCGTCATCGGCTGCGCCAGCTCCACGCGAAGTAAAATAATTTTTTCATCTTTGTGTTCTCTGCGTTCTTTGCGGTTAAATTTCCGCTTCCACGCTTTTTTGAATTTCGCTTTTCGGAAACGCCTCCGTCCGCTCATATTTTCCCCGGGCCGTCTTTTTCAGCCAGCCCTTGTCCTTTGAAAAGATCCAGATCAAGTGAGCGCAGTACTGGATCTTCCTGCCCAGCGCCGCCGCCAGCCCCTCGGCCGTGATTGGCTCCGCCATGACCCTCATCGCTTTCAAAACCTGCACATTCACCTCCGGCCCCCTGGGCCCGCTCCCCACTGACCGCCTCCTGGCCGGCACAACCGGTTCAGGTTGGACTTGGCTTGTTTCAGCTTTCTCGCTGTCGTCCGGCCGGGGTTCGGCCCGATTTCCGCTTTCATCCGCACTCATTTACATTCCTTTCTCATTTTTGTTGTGTTTGGTTTCCGCCAGCAGTTTCACCAGCGCCCCGTCCCAGTCCGCCTTGCCCTTGGTGTTGCGCCACTCCACGGGCAGCGGCGCGTACAGCCCGCGCAGATGCCTTTCCTCCTTCAAATATTGGGCCAGGTAACGCATGTAGATCTTCGCGTCAAACCGCCGCGCCAGCGGCTTGTGGCTGTTATCCTCCTCGTCGAACGACACGATCACCCGCTGGCAGCCGGCCCCGATCAGCCAGTCCAGCAGATCCGCGCGATAATGCTTGTTGCGCACAAACGAAATCCCCGGCAGCGCGCACGACCCCACCGCCTCCCGCTTGTCCCCGTAATTCAAAAACGCCCCCGCCCCCGCCTCCTGCCAGAGCGCCGCCGCCTTGTATTCCCCCTCGCAAACCACCACCGTGAAAAACTTCTCCTCACAATGAACGCTCTCCCCCGTTCCCGATTCAAGAACCTGTCGCGGGATATAAACCCGGCCGCTGCCCGCCGCCGTATCCGCCGCCGCCCCCCCCTTGTGTGGCCGTAACTTCACCAGCCGGCCCAGTTCGTCGAAGTACGGAATCAATACCGGCTGGCTCCAGCCCCAGTGCCACTTGTCATCCGGGTTGCGGCGCTCATTGTCCTCCTTGCGCCCCACCAGCCCCTTGCCGCAGAACTGCGGGTTGGGACGCCGATCCAGCCGCCGCTTCCGGTCCGATGGCAGCCAGAGCCCGCTGGCCGCCAGGTCATGCCAGTCAAACTCCCCCGTCATCGCCTGCAAAATCTCTTCGTTGCTCCGGGGATTCGCCCGGAAACCCAGCAGCGCGCACGTCTCCGGCGTCAACCCCCGCTTCTCCAGCAGCGACACCGGCACCCATTCCAACTTGCGCACCACCCCCGCCGTCAGCGCCTCCGGCAACGGCGCGCCCCCCGGCAGCACCGGTCGCATCTCCGACGACGTCGGCGTCAGCTTGTCATAAAACCACCGCAACGCCGCCATCCCCGGTGCCAGCGCGGCCGCCGGCGTCCCGTCGCCCGGCTTCCCCTTTTCCTCGTTTCCGCTGTTGCCAGGCCGAGGTTCGGCCCGGTTTCCGCATTCCGCTTTTTCGCCCGCGCCTTGAAACAACGCCACCACATTTTGCGCCACCTCCTTGATTGTACCGTCCGAAAGCGTCACGCCGCCATCCCCACCGGCCACGGTGGAAAGGGCGGCGACTGACTGCGCTGTTTGCAACCCGTCAGCGGGATTGTTATGAACAGCCTGCGCAGCCAATGGCCCACTCGTCGGGAGCTCCGCAGACCCGGGAACAGCACTGCCCGCATTCGTTTCCCCGACATTAATTTCCGGTGCCGGCGCCGCGCCGCCATCACTCGGCGCGGACGCCGGCACGGGAACACCGCCCGACGGCGGTAAATTCTCAAACGAAATCTCCTCCGCCACCTCCGGCGGCATCACCGGATTCGGCCGCCCCCCTGTAGGCCCGGTGCCCCCACCGGGCGTCCCTTTCCTGAACGCCACCGGATTAAACCGGGCATCCACCCGGATCTCCCGCGGCTCGGCTCCCTTGGCGGGACCGACCAGTCCGCGCCGCTCCAACTCATCCATGATGCGCGCCGCCCGGGCATAACCCAGCTTCAGGCGCCGCTGCAGCAGCGAGACGCTGGCCCTTTGCTCCGCCCGGATGACATCCAGGCAATTCTGGATCAACTCCTCATCCTCGTGCTCCTCGGCCGGGGGTGCCGGTGGGGTTTTAATTTGCGGTGGATTTTGATCTGTGGAATTTGAAGTTTTCCTGGACGGCTCCTGCCACAGCCCGGCCATCTTCAGCAAATGTTCATAAGCCGGCGCCGGCCCCCATTCCGGCTTCTGCTCACTCAACCCCAGCTTCAAGTTGATATACCCCGTCTCCGCGACCACGCGGCCGCCCGTGGAACAATCCGGGTTATGACATTTGAAGAATTCGGCTCCGTCTTTGGTGTAGACCCCGGCCTTGTCTTTTTTACCGCAGAAGGGACATTGGGGAAACGACTTCCATTTATGATCAAACGGCGGCGCATCCCCCAGCTTGGAAATAACTCCCTTCAAGCCGCCCACGGCCGCGCGCACCTGCGAAAATTCCGGAAAATTTGGAGCAGAATCAGGCACACCCACCCCCTTGAAAAGAAACCGGAAAAAAAGTTAAAAAAAGAAGAAATCCAGCAGCTTGGGCATACTCTGGGCATACCCCCATCAAAACCCCCAATGAAATCAAGCGCCAGAGAAATACGTATGCGTACCATGCGAGAGATTCGTCGGCTGCCTTTGCCTTTTCCCTCTCTGCGATCTTTGCGATCTTTGCGGTTAAACATTCCCTGTGTTTCTTGTTTCCGCTTTGGTTTTCCCATCCGTGTTAATCCGCGAAATCCGTGGTCAAAAACGCCCCGTCTTTGCGCTCTGCGGTTAAATTTCCCCGCATCAGATCATCCCCGGTGAAGGCTGTCCGAATTGTAGGCCGGGTCCCCTGACCCGGCGTCGGCTGTCAAACCGGGTCAAACTCAATCCAACCTTTCAACACAGCCGGGCAATTGGTCCCCCGCAAGCCACTCCATCTGGCTAAGGCATTGAACCAACGGACTTTACCCACAAACATGCCTTCACCATAATCTAAGTCGTCATTTCAGAAACGCAAGGGGTCACCCGTCGTCAGACCCGTTGACCATCGGGGGCAGGGCCAGGTGGCGCCCGTCAAAAACCGCCGCCAAAAGAATTTGAAATTAACGCCCGGCTGGGACATGATGCAGGTTCGCTTTGGAATTCCAGTTTGGGAATTCCCCGCTTTACATGAAACGCACACATCATTGCAACGAACTGCGCCCGGTCCACCTCGGGCAAACCGTCACCCTGTCCGGCTGGGTTCACTCCCGGCGCGACCTCGGCGGCCTCATTTTTATTGATATCCGCGACCGCGAGGGCCGCACTCAGACCGTGTTTGACCCCTCCGGCCTCCCGCCGGCACTGTTTGCACAGGCCGCCGCCCTGCGCAGCGAATGTGTCGTCAGCATCACCGGCGCCGTGCGGCAGCGCCCGGAAGGCACCACCAATCTCAAAATCCCCACCGGCGCGGTCGAGGTCGCCGTCACCGGCCTTGAGGTCTTGAACATGGCCGCCGTGCTGCCCTTCCCCGTGGACGACCCGGAAATCGCCAGCAAGGTGAACGAGGAACTGCGCCTGCAATTCCGCTATCTGGACCTCCGCCGTCCCGAGATGGCCCGCAATTTGAAACTGCGCAGCAAGGTGGCCATCGCCACCCGCAGCTACATGGACGAGCAGGGCTTTCTCGAAGTCGAGACGCCCACCCTGTTCAAATCCACCCCCGAGGGCGCGCGCGAGTTTCTCGTTCCCAACCGCCGCGAGCCCGGCACCTTCTACGCCCTGCCCCAGTCGCCGCAGCAGTTCAAACAAATCCTGATGGTGGCCGGCGTGGAAAAATATTTCCAACTCGCCCGCTGCTTCCGCGATGAGGATTTGCGCGCCGACCGCCAGCCCGAATTCACCCAGGTGGACATTGAAATGTCCTTCATTGACCGGGAGGACATTTACGCCCTGATCGAAGGGCTGCTCAAGCGCATCTGGAAAACCGCGCTGAACCAGGACCTTCCCACGCCGTTCAAACGCCTCACCTTCGAGGAGGCCCTGAACCGCTTCGGCATTGACAAACCCGACACCCGCTTTGCCATGGAACTTGCCGACTTCACCGAGGAATTCCGCGCCAGCACCTTCAAGGTGTTCAGCGCGGCCATCGCCGCCGGCGGCGTCGTCAAGGCGCTGAATGCCAAGGGCCTCGCCGGGGCCACCCAGGGACAGCTTGAGACCATGACCGAATACGCCAAGAGCTTTGGCGCCAGGGGGCTGGCCTACATCAAGGTGGAAAAAGGCGAATGGAAATCGCCCATCGTGAAGTTTTTCAACCCCGCCGAAAAACAGGCGCTGATCACCAAATTGAACATCGAGGAGGGCGATTTGATTCTGTTCGCCGCCGATCAATGGCTGACCGCCTGCGAGATCCTCGGCAAAATCCGCCTGTATTGCGCCGATGTCCTGAAGGGACAGGGCAGGCTTGTCATCCCCGCCGACCAGTTCAATTTCCTGTGGGTCATTGAATTTCCCCTGCTCGGCTTCGACCGGGAACAGAACCGCTGGTATTCCAGCCATCACCCGTTCACCGCGCCCGTGGCGGAGGACATCCCGCTGCTCAAGACCAACCCGAAGAAAGTCCGCGGCCAGCACTACGACGTGGTCGTCAACGGCGTGGAACTGGGCGGCGGCTCGATCCGGATTCACCAGCCGGAGGTCCAGAAGACCGTCTTCGAGGAAGTCCTGCAAATTCCGCCGGAGGAAACCAAACTGCGCTTTGGCTACCTGCTGGAAGCCTTCCGTTACGGAGCCCCCCCGCACGGCGGCATCGCCCTGGGCTTCGATCGTTTGATCGCCATTCTCTGCGCCACGCCCAGCATCCGCGATGTGATCGCCTTCCCGAAAACCGCCAAGGGCACGGATCTGATGACGGACTCCCCCGCCACCGTTTCCCCCAAGCAACTGCGCGAACTGCACATCGAGCTGAGGGTGCCCAAGAAGGAATGATCCGCCTCTCAGCCGCGTTTATGACCCCACCCCAATCCCATTGGCCGCGCCGGCTGCTGATGAGTTTGGTGCGCATCGCCGTCGCCGCTTATCTGGGAATCATTCTGTTCATGGCGGTTTATCAACGGCAGTTGCTCTTCCTGCCGGAGAAAATGCCCATGGACAAAGCCATCGGCATGGCGGCGGATCAGGGGCTGAGTCCGTGGACGGACGCCGCCGGCGGATTCCTCGGTTGGCGGCGCCCCGCCGGCGGGCGAACCGCCGGCAGTGTGCTGATTGTTCACGGCAACGGCGGCAGTGCGCTGGGGATGGCGCCCCTGGCGCAGACGATCAGCGAGGCCGCAAATCTGGACGCCTGCCTGCTGGAATATCCCGGCTACGGCCCGCGCGGGGGCGCCCCCACTGAAACCAGCCTGCTGGCGGCGGCGGACCAGGCCTTTGAAACCCTGCCCGCCAACCGGCCCGTTTACGTCGTCAGCGAATCCCTCGGCACCGGCGTGGCCGCGCATCTGGCTCAGAAATACCCGGCGCGCGTGGCGGGCATGGTGATGTTCGTCCCCTACGACCGCCTGGCTTCCGTGGCGCAAAACCATTATCCCTTCCTGCCCGCATATTTTTTGTTGCGCGACCGCTTTGCCCCGCTGGATTGGATGAAGGACTATCGCGGCCCCGTCAAGATCGTCATCGCCGGGGCGGATGAAGTCATTCCGCCCGGGCGCGGGCAAAAACTGTACGACGCTTACCCGGGCCCCAAATCGCTGCAAATCATCCCCGGAGCCCGGCATAATGATGCCATCAGCCAATCGCCCGAGTGGTGGCGGGAGGTGGCGGCCTTCTGGCACTCAGTTCATGAACAATAAGGCGTCACGAAAAAAATAACTTGGGCAATTATGGCGCAGGAATTTTGGCTGCTGGCCAGGCGCTCGCGCGGCGCATGTCCGCAGGATCTGTAACGGGCGGGCAACGCCGCCGGCGGCCAAAAGAACCAGCCAGAATGCTCGGGTTGTTTTTTCGTGATGCCTGACGATTCGGAAGGCCGGGGGCACCGCGGATTTCTTGACCACCGGTTGCCCGGATAAACACGGCTGGGGACCGGGAATGAATTGAACGGCCACAAAATTCTTGGACCGAATGAACCGAATCTTTTATAAAGTTGAAAATCCATTCTGGACCTTCGGTCACTCTGTCAAAAAAAGGAATCTCCTGCTCTCGGAAGCAACGCTTGCCTTGTTGAAAACCTGACCCGCGCCCTCAAAGCACTTCCGCACGCTCCTCAGGGGCGCGCCGGCCGAGATTTCCGTAACGGTGATAATCCGTGCTGATGCTCTGTTCCCGCAGATACCAGAGCATTTCCAACCGTCCCTCGCTGGAGACGGGCGTGCTGACCAGGCAGCCGCCGGCTTCGCCGCCCGTGCGCAGCACCTCCGGCGGCACACGGTCCGGCGCGGCATAACGGACACGCCCCGCCTGGCCGGCGCGGATCCTGGCCGCCAGTTGCCCGTCCGTTTCCCGGATGAATTCAATGGCCCCCGCCCACGACCGGGTCAGTTCCTCCAGCAACGTTGCCGGCCCCGGCGGGAGGCCGGGCGGAAGGCTCACCGTCACCCGGCCGCCCGCGAGGTGGGCGGCACACGCGCGGACAAACACCTCAAACAGGCTGTCGTCGCCGTGAACCCGCACGCACACACGCTCAAACGGCCGGTAGCGGCGCACATTATCCTGGCCGACCAGCTTGCAAGAGTCGTGCTCGCGTCCGAACTCCTCGCGTTGGGCGGCTTCACAGCTCACCATCGCGCAGATGATCCGCTCCGCCCCGGCATTGTGTTGGGCGAGCAGCCGCGCGCCTAAAACCGCCCACGCGGGGCGGGCGGGCGGGCGCGGTCTCGTTGGCGGCGGCGCATCGGTGAACTCCATGAATTGGGCGGCATAATTGGGTCCGCCGGCCTTCATCCCCGCGCCGAAAACCGATTTCCCCCAGCCGCCGAACGGCTGGCGCAAAACCACCGCCCCCGTGGTGACGCGGTTGATGTATAGGTTGCCGGCACAGATGTTTTCCTTCCAGTAGTCCCATTCCCGTTCGTCCAGGCTTTCGAGTCCGCTGGTGAGGCCAAAACCGGTTTGGTTCACCAGCGCCACCGCTTCGCTTAATTTCTGAAAACGCATCACGGCCAGCACCGGGCCGAACAACTCGGTCCGGTGGGTAAATCCGCCCGCGCACACGCCGTATTTGATTCCCGGCGTCCACAGATTGGGGTTCCCCGCCATCGGCTTCGGCCGGAGCGCCCATTCCTCGCCCGGCTCCAGCGTCGTCAACGCCCGCTCCAAATCACCGGCCGGGGGACGGATCAGGGGTCCTGTTTTTGTGTCCAGTTCCCACGCGGAACCGGCTTTCAGGCTGGCCGCCGCCTCGGCTAATGTGCGCCGAAACTCCGCATCGTCATAAACTTCCGCCTGCAGCAGCAGCAACGACGTGGCGGAGCATTTCTGTCCGGCGTGGCTGAACGCCGAATGCAATGCGTGCCTGATCGCCTGGTCCCGGTCGGAAACCGCGCTGACAATCGTGGCATTTTTGCCGCCGGTTTCCGCAAACAAATTCAGGCCCGGATGTTCGCGCAGCATCGTCCAGGCGGTCTCCGTGCCCCCGGTGAGAATGACGGCGCCGACCTTGGGATGACTGAACTTGCCCCCCGCCCCGCCCCCGGGGCAGGGAACGAATTGCAACACCCTCGGCGGGACGCCCGCGCGCCAAAAACACCGGCAAAGCTCCCACGCCACGAGCACCGCATCGGAGGCCGGCTTGAGAATCACGGTGTTCCCCGCCGCCAGGGCCGCCGCCACGCCGCCGCAGGGAATCGCGATCGGAAAATTCCATGGGGAGACCACCACCACCACGCCCCGGCCGGTCGCCTTGAGCGAGGGCAGTTCCTGCCACCACCGCGCGGAGGCGCGGTAAAATTCCACAAAATCAATCGCTTCGGAAACTTCCGGGTCGGATTCCAACAGCGTTTTGCCGCCGTTGGCCAGCGCCGCGCCCATCAAATCACCGCGCGCCGCGCGCAATTCCCGGGCGACCCGGCCCAGAATTTCCCAGCGCGCGGCGGTGGGCAATTGACGCCAGCCATCGGCATCCGCGGCGGCGGTTTCAACCGCGTGAACCACGTCGCGTTCATTGGCCTGGCGATAGGTTCCCACCACCACGCCGGGTCGCGACGGGTCAAGGCAGTCACAGCATCGGCGGTGCCCAAAGATTTCCTCCCCGCCCAGCACGAGCGGGATCTGCGCCGCCTGCTCGCCGCAGCGCGGCCGCCACCGCACCAGGATCTGTTGCGCCCATTCCCCATTTTGCGGCAGGGTGAAATCGGTGTCCGGCTCGTTCTCCAAGTGCTGCCAGCCGCGCGCCACGGCCTGCACTTGGGACGGCGGCCGCATCCGGTTTTGCGTCCGGCGGGGCGTGGTGGGCGTCGTTTCCACCGCGGCCAGCGAATCGAGAAAACCCTGTTCCAGCCGGTTCCATTCCGGCGTGCCCGCCTTGAGGTTGAAGGCGTGACGCAGAAAATTGTCCGGCCCGGTGTTTTCATCCAGGCGGCGGAGGAGATAACCGATGGCGTTGATGAAATGTTTTTCCTGGCAGGCGGGCGCGTAGAGCAGCAGGCGGTGCGACATTTCAAACAACGCGCGGCGCTGGGGGCCGGCCATGCCTTCGAGCATTTCAAACTGCACGCGGTCGGGCGCGCCGCTTTCCTGCGCCAGCACCAGACCGTAGGCGAGATCGAACACGTTGTGCGAGGCGATGCCCGCGTCCATCGCCGCAAGATTTTCCGATTTCAACGATTCGCGGACCATCCGCTTGTAATTCGCATCCGTCTCGAGCTTGGTGTGATAGGGCGCCTGCGGCCAGCCGTGCAGCGACGCCTCGACGCGCTCGCTTTCCAGGTTGGCGCCCTTGACCAGCCGAATGGTGATGCGGCCACCGTGGCCGGCGGCGCGCCGGCGCGCCCAGTCCTGGAGTTGCAACAGCGTGCCGAACGAGTCGGGCAGATAGGCCTGCAAGGCAATGCCGGCGCAGAGGTGCTTCAGGCCGGGGCGGTCCAGCGTCCGCATAAACGCCTCGGCGGTCAGATCCTTGTCCCGGTATTCCTCCATGTCGAGACAGACAAATTTGGGAACGACCCGGCCATCGGGCCGCGTGAAGCGCGCCTGGCCGGCCGCCGCCAGCAGGGTTTCCAACCGGTCGCACAGCACGGCTGCGGTGGCCTCGCGCGCCAGCGCGGAAATCTGCGAGTACAGCGTGGAAATCTTGATGGAAACCACTTCCGTCTCCGGCCATTGCAGCGCCTGCAAATACTGCTGCAACCGCCGGGCCGCTTCCGGCTCGCTCAAAATCGCCTCGCCCAGAAAATTGACATTCATGCGCACCCCCTCGCGGGCGCGCCCGGCCAGGCGCCGCGCGAGCCGTTGCTTTTCGCCCGGGAGGATCACGTTCGCCGTTTCCCGCCGCAGGTGCTCCTTGACCAGCGGCAGCGCCACGCCCGGCCAGTAACGGCCGAAGGATTGAAAAACTTTCATCAGCGTGCGGTCCACCGGCCCCAAAAAACGCGGCGCCCCCTGCTCCTCAAGAAGATGAAGGAGCTGTTCGACCGCGCGCGGCGCGTCCCCCGACCGAAACGCCTGGTCGGTCATCTGCATCAGCGTGGCTTTGTCCGACGGCGTCTGCACCATCCGGTCGAGGGCCGCCTGCCGGCGTTTCTCCGACGCCGTCTGAAGCCGGACCGCGCGTTCTTGCAGGCGACGCGCGAGAAACAACGCCTTCTGCACCGCCAGCGGGCGCGGCGATGGCCAATCCGGCTGAAAGCCGGTTAGAATTTGTTCAAGCAGCTCAAAATTCATAACCGTGAACTCCCCCAAGCCAACTATAGCACGCGGGAGGCCGGGGAATATTATGAACCTCCCCTGGGTTCCCCGGGGCCAGTGCCAGGCGCCCCGCGGCGGAGGACGTGCGTCCGCCGCCCGGCCGGACAGTGCCGCCGGGCGGCTTGGTCATGCTGAATCATTTTCATAATCCACCCCCAGTTTACCCCCGGTCGGAAAAAAAGCCCGTTACCTGGTAACGTAAAACGGCCATTCTGAAAATATTTTTCTCCTTGACAACATCACCCGCAAATCATTGGGGTTGTAACGATAATGCCAACCCACCAGAAGCGGTCATTCCGTCAGATCGCGTTACTAGGTAACGAACTTTGCCGGTCTTTTTTATTTTTTTGGGCGGCGCGAAGGCGGAGTTGAACCGCCGCAGCCAGGCCTGTGAAGTCCTGACCGGCACCGGTGTTCGCGTCGCCCAGGAGAATCCCAAGCGCACTGAATCCAGCGCCCGGCCATTACTTCGACCGTGCGTGGTCTCTGCCGGCGGACTCAATTCACTTGGGAAAATGGGAGGGGGCTGAGCCGCGCGCGACCGGCGCCGCCGCTTCGCCAACCACAACCGGAACCGGCCGGCCGGCGGGATGGGGGTTCAGATTTCCACGACCAGGGAGGGATCAAACCCGGGGCACCCCCTGGCCGGGTAGCCTCGCTGATTGGTCAGGACGCGCGTTGACCCGATCACATGGTCCACATTGTGGTGCGTGTGGCCGTGAATCCACAGCGGAACACCGCTGGATTCGATCAACTCGTCCAGGTTGGAAGCGAAGGCGGCATTCAGCGGGCTGGCCGCGTGGCCGGGGGCTTCCGAACGCCGGCTGGGGGCGTGATGCGTCACCACGACCGTGCGCGACCGGTCACATCCGTCCAAAGCCCTCCGGAGCCAGGCGACTGACGCCGAATGCAGCCGCACCGTGTCTTCCGCGCGAAGCCAGCGGTCTTCCGGATCGAAATGAATGACGTGGTAATCGCTCAAGCTTTCCTCGGCCGCCAGCATGGCCGCGACCGGCAGACCTGACAACTGAAAGTCAGTCCACAAAGTGCATCCCAAGAAAGTGAAGCCGTTGATTTCAACCGGGCTGTTTTCCAGCAAATGAACGTGGCTGCCCTCCGTTTCCCGCCTCAAAAGCCCGGTCAGACCCGGCAACGAATGCCGGTAAAACTCATGGTTGCCCAAAACATAAACGACCGGTTTGTCAGGAAACTGATTTCGCGCCCACCGGAGCCCCTCGCGCCCCAGATGAACATCCCCGGCCAGCACGACGAGGTCCGCGTCCGCCGGCGGGATTTCGACGGGTCCGAACTCCAGGTGCAGGTCGCTCAGAATGTGCAGGCGCATGGTGTTATTTAATTCAAATTATTAACGGCCATCGAGAATAAAGTGCGGGCGGAAGCTCGCGCCTCCGCCCGCTTCGTTTCCTTGAACCTTCCGCTGTTGCCCTCATTGAGATGGTGTTTTTTCAATGTCCCTTGCGGGACATGAGGCATGACGATGCAGTCGCCAGCCACCTGGTGGCTGGCTAATCTCCGGTTGTCCCTGCGGGACGAAAAGGCACGGTCGTCCTACGTTGGTTCCTCAACCGCCCGGCAGCCCCCATTTATGAACGTCGAGGAAGCGCGCCGGCGCAGGGGCAGGCGGGGCGGCGGGTTCCGGCGGTCCGGCGTTTTTGCCGGCCGGCGGCTCTGTCACTTCGGGTGCCGGCCGCCCGCCCGACACTAATTGCACCAACCGTTGTAATATGTTCATGGGGGATTCCTGTTCTGTCTGAAAATTAAAAGCAGGCCTGTTTTTGTGGCAAGGCCGGTATGCCAACGTGTGACACCCAAGCACAACCGGCACCCAAAATATTTGAGTCTCCTGCGAGGTTTTGATTTTAAGCAGCGGGCCAGTCCGGGGGGCGGGCGCGTCAGGCGGGCGAACGGTCGGCGGGTTGGGAAACCCGCGATACGGCAGACTGGGAAGTCTGCGGTGCGAAAAAAACGCCTCCTCCCGGCCGTCGGATTTGCGATCCATGAAATGCCTGCCAGGGGCGGGGCCTGCCGCCAGAGACGCCGCAACGCGAACGGGAACCGGGAAAACGCGCGGGGCGGGAAGGAGATGCCGCACCTACGGAGCTTGGCTTTGTTTTGGGATGGTGAGGCTGCAAATATATCAGCCCTGCGGGCTTGAAGCGGACTTCCCCGGTCTTCTGATATCAGATCTACGGGATTCGAGCGGATTTCGCCGGTCTTCTGGCCACTTTCAAGGCGGGTGGAGGGGTGGGTTCTCCGGGGACGGGCCGTCGTCCCGCCCAGGATGGGGCCGGTTGTTGCCGGCCGGGTTGAACATGCCACTTGTCCTCTTTCTGAGGTGGTTTTTTGGATCCTTCAACGATTTTTTAAGAACCACAACATATCCCGCCAGCCGAAAAAAGCAGCCACAACTAATGGTGCTTTCGCCCGGATATTCCGCCAAATAAACATTGTAAAAAAGCGGGGGTTGGCTATCCTTTTGGCCGTCACGTCAGCGCATCCATTTTGCCGCTCGCGGATTCAAATTATGTCAGCCATTGCAGACCAGCCGGATGAAAACAACACACCGTCCGAAGGCGCCATTTCCGCCGAATACGACGCACAAAAATTGAGCCAGCTCAAGGGTCTGGAGGCGGTGCGCAAAAAGCCGGGCATGTACATCGGCGGCACGGACGAACGGGCCCTGCACCATTGCGTGAGCGAGGTGCTGGACAACTCGGTGGATGAGCATCTGGCGGGCCACTGCCATAAAATCGAGGTCACGCTCCATATGGATGGCTCGATTTCCATCCGCGACAACGGCCGGGGGATTCCGGTGGACATCAACCAGGACAGCGGCCTGCCCGGGGTTGAATTGGTGCTGACGACGCTGCATTCCGGGGGCAAATACGGCCAGGGCGGCTACAAATTTTCCGGGGGCACCCACGGGGTGGGGGCCAAGTGCGTCAACGCGGTGTCCGAATGGTTTGAAGTGGAGGTGTCGCGGGACGGCCAGGTGTATCACATGGAATTTGAACGGGGCAAAACGATTCAAAAACTGCATGTGATCGGGAAGGCGCGGAACACCGGGACGCTCATCACCTTCAAGCCGGACCCGGAGATTTTCCGCGAAACGACGGAGTTTAAGTACGAAATCATCTCGCAGCGGCTCCGCGAACTGGCGTTTCTCAATTCCGGCCTGGAAATCATTTTTCTCGATGAACGCCAGCCCAACGCCAAACCGGAGCGCTATTTTTACAAGGACGGCGTGGAGGAATTTGTCAAACAGCTCAACAAGAACAAGACGCCGCTGCATCCGAAGCCCATTTCCTTCCGCAAGGACACGAAGGAAAACAACGACGGCAAGGACATCGAGGTGCAGGTGGAGGTGGTGCTGCAATACAACGACAGTTACAACGACCAGGTGTTGTGCTACACGAACACGGTGCATAATCCGGACGGCGGGGCGCATTTGAGCGGCTTTCGCAGCGCGGTCACGCGCGCGATCAACCAATACGCCAAGTCGGGCGAACTGCTCAAGGACAAGGACCCGCAGATCACGGGGGACGATGTGCGCGAAGGGCTGACGGCGGTCATCTCGGTGAAGCACAGCGATCCCAAGTTTGAATCGCAGACGAAGGTGAAGCTGCTGTCCCCGGAAGTGGAGCGGATCGTCGGTTCGTCCACCTACGAGGGACTGATGAGTTACTTTGATGCGAATCCGCCCATTGGCAAGCGGATTGTGGACAAGGCGTTGAACGCCGCGCGGGCCCGCGAGGCGGCCCGCAAAGCGCGCGAGGCCGTGCGCAAAAGCGCCCTGACCGGCGGCGGCCTGCCCGGCAAACTGGCCGACTGCTCGGACCGCGATCCGGCCAACACGGAATTGTACATTGTGGAGGGCGACTCCGCCGGCGGCTCGGCCAAACAGGGCCGTGACCGCAAATTCCAGGCGATCCTGCCCATTCGCGGCAAGTTGATCAACGTGGAGAAAGCGCGGCTGGACAAGGTGCTGCAGAACACGGAAATCCGCACGATGATCACGGCCATCGGCACGGGCATCGGGGACGGCGAGGGCGAGGGCGCGTTTGACCTGACGAAGCTGCGGTACCACAAAATCATCATCATGACGGATGCGGACGTGGATGGTTCGCACATCCGCACGCTGCTGCTCACGTTTTTCTACCGCCAGATGCCCCGCCTGGTGCGGGATGGCTACGTCTATATCGCGCAGCCGCCGCTCTATTCCATCACCCGCAAAAAGCGGACGGAATATGTGGATGACGACACGCAGTTGAACAAAATCCTGCTGCAAATCGGCACGGAGGAGGTTCGGCTGAAGAATCTGGCGGACGGCCGCGAGTTCACGCCCAAAGAGCTGGAGGAAATCCTCACGCTGCTCGAATCGGTGCATAAATATGCCGATTTCATCCGGTATCAGGGCGGCGATTTCGGGGATTACGTGGAGCAGCACACCAGCCAGGGCGGCTTTCCGGTGTACCTGATCAAAGTCCGCGAGGGCAATGACGAGTCGGTGCATTATTTTGGGGATGTGGAGGCGGTGGCCCGGTTCAAGGAGGCTGATCCGGACCTGTTCCGCAGCGACACGGAGCTGCGGGAACTGGGTGAACGGACCAAAAAGCAAACCCGGCGGGCGGTGGAGGCGGATTTGCATTTGGAGAGCAAAGCGATCGGCGAGCTGCTGGGCAAACTCGCCCGGAAAGGCCTGGCCGTGGATCATTATTCCGCCCAGGACCATCCCCTTTATGAGCTGATTGAGGGGGAGGGTGAACGCATGACGGTGTCGCCGCTGTTTTCCATCCCGGAAATTCTGAGCGGCGTGAAGGAAGTGGGCAAAAAGGGCATCCAGATGACCCGCTTCAAGGGGCTGGGCGAAATGGACGCCAAGGAACTGTTTGAAACCACGATGAACCCGGTCCGGCGCAAACTGCTGCGGATTGAACTGAGCGACGCGGTGGAGGCGGAGGAAATGTTCACGCGCCTGATGGGCGAGGAAGTCGAACCGCGCCGCCAGTTTATTGAAGACAACGCGCTGAACGTGCGCAACCTGGATGTCTGAGCAATTTCATTTTCCCTTAACTGACCATGTCTGACGAAAACGAATCCAACGCGTCGCACGCGAGCGGCGGCGCCTACTCCGGCGGCGAAAAAATCGCCCGAATCAATGTAGCGGACGAAATTAAAAACTCGTTCCTGGACTACTCCATGTCCGTGATCATTTCCCGCGCCCTGCCGGACGTGCGGGACGGACTGAAGCCCTCCCAGCGCCGCATTTTGTACGCGATGCACGAGCTTTCGCTGTTTCCCGGGCGCAAGCCATACAAGTGCGCGAAGATTTGCGGTGACACCTCCGGCAACTACCATCCGCACGGCGAGGCGGTGATTTACCCCACGCTGGTCCACATGGCCCAGCCCTGGGCCATGCGGGAGCGACTGGTGGATGGCAAGGGGAATTTCGGTTCGATTGAAAACGACCCGCCGGCGGCGATGCGTTACACCGAGGCGCGGCTGACCCACCTGGGCGCGGCCCTGATGCAGGACATGGACCGGGACACGGTGGATTTTGTCCCGAACTACGACGAGCGCATGACGGAGCCGACGGTGTTTCCGGCGGCGTTCCCGAACCTGCTGGTCAACGGCGGCACGGGCATCGCGGTGGGGATGGCCACCAACATGCCGCCCCACAACCTGGGCGAGGTCATTGACGGGATCTGCGCGCAGATTGACAACCCGGCGATCACCATCCCGGAGCTGATGAAGTTCATCAAGGGCCCGGATTTTCCGACCGGCGGCGTGATTTGCGGCGTGGAGGGGATTAAAAACTATTTCACGACCGGCAAGGGCACGGTCAAACTGCGCGGGCGCGTGGGGGTGGAGGAATTAAAGGGCAACCGCGAACAGGTGGTGATCACGGAGATTCCCTTCAACGTCAATCGTGCGGCGCTGGAAGAGGCGATTGCGGCCCTGGTGAACGAAAAGATCATCACCGAGATTTCGGCGATGCGCAATGAGTCGGATGAATACACGCGGCTGGTGATGGAACTCAAGCGGGACGCCCTGCCGAAGGTGGTCATCAACAATCTTTTCCAGCACACGCAGATGGAGGTGAGCTTCAGCGTCAACGCCCTGGCGATTGACCATGGCAAGCCCAAGACCCTCAATCTGCGGGAAATCATTTCCTGCTACATTGATCACCGCCGGGAGGTGATTTTGCGCCGCACCCGGTTTGAATTGCGCAAGGCCGAGGAGCGCGCGGAATTGCTGGAAGGCTACCTGGTGGCGCTGTCCAATCTGGATGAATTCATCAAAATCATCCGGGGGAGCAAAACCAAGGAGGAGGCCAAGGTCAAATTGCTGGGGTTTGAGTGGAGCCGCCAGCAGGTGGAGACCTGGGGCATTCTGATCCGCCGGGAGGACCGCCTGGAGGGCGGGCGTTACGCCCTGACCGAGCGGCAGGTGGACGCCATTTTGGAATTGCGCCTGTACCAGTTGACCGGCTTGGAAATTGACAAGGTGGACGCCGAGTACCGCGAGTTGATCGGGCGCATCAAGGATTTGCTGGACATCCTGGCCCGCGAAGAGCGCGTGATGGCGATCATCAAGGGCGAACTGGCGGTCATCAAGGAAAAATTCGCCACCCCGCGCAAAACGGAAATTGTGCCGGACGAAGGCGAAATCGCCATCGAGGACCTCATCGCCAACGAGGGCGTGATCATCACCCTCACGCACGCCGGACTCCTGAAGCGCACGAACGTCAGCTCGTACCGGGCGCAGCGCCGGGGCGGCAAGGGCGTCATTGGGATGACCACCCGCGAGGGGGAGACGGCGGAGGACAAGGATTTTGTGGAGCATCTCTTCACGGCGAGCACGCACGATTACCTGATGTTTTTCACCAATACGGGCCGGGTTTATGTGGAGCGGGTGCATGAAATCCCGGACATGGGCCGGACCGCCAAGGGCCGGAGCATTGCGAATCTTTTGGAATTGAAGGCGGACGAAAAAGTGGCCGCGCTCATCCGGATTCAATCCACGGTGGACGAAAACAAGGAGGACGCCACCTGGCGGCAGGCCGGGGAACTGTTCTTCACGACGCGGCTGGGCACGGTTAAAAAAACCTCGCTGAATGAGTTTGGCAATGTCCGCAAAGGCGGGATCATCGCCATCGGCATCGAGCCGGACGACACGCTGATCGAAGTGAAATTGACGCGCGGCTGCACGGATGAAAGCGATCCGGGCGACGACGTGATTCTGATCACCAAGACCGGCATGAGCATCCGGTTCCACGAATCCGATGTGCGCTCGATGGGCCGGTCCGCCAGCGGCGTAAAAGGGATCACGCTGGAAGCCGGTGACACCGTGGTGGCCGCCGCCGTGGTGGTTCCCGATGCGGCCCTGCTGGTGGCCGGTGAAAACGGGATCGGCAAACGCACGGATTTCGAGGAATACCGGGTTCAGTCCCGGGGCGGCAAGGGCATTATCACCATGAAGACCGGGGAAAAAACCGGGAGCGTGATCGGCGCGCTGACCGTGCGCGACAATGACGAAATCATGCTGATCACGGTGAGCGGCCAGATGGTGCGCACCAGCGTCCGGGACATTCGCGAAGTCGGTCGAAACACAATGGGGGTAAAACTGGTGGAGCTCGATGCCGAGGACAAATTACAGGCCATCGCGCCGGTCATCAGCGAGCCCAACGGAGAATCCGCCGGGGAAACCCCGGCAACCCCGGCCTGACGTCAAAAAGCGGGGTCGCTGACAAATACCCTGCAAGATTTTTAAAATCATCAAGTAAGAATTGAAAATGTGTATTTTTAGGATCCAAGTGAAAAGAATCCTCACTCTGCTGGCGACCTGCGCGACGGTGTTCTCCGGCCGGGCCGATTCAAATCCCGGCCCGGGCACCAATGCGGTGCTGTCCGTCACTGCGGGCACGAACCTGGTCGTGTCCATCAGGCAGGGCACCAATGTCATCACGACGGTGATTCCGGGCACCAATGCGGTGGTGACCATCCTGCAGGGAACCAACACCGTGGTGACGGTGTTGGAAGGCGCCAAGGCCATGCCCCCGGTTAAAAAATCCGCCTGGGCCAGCCTGATCGCCGCCGGGTTTGCCGTGACCCGGGGCAACAGTGACACCCTGCTGGCCACCGTCAAGGCCCAGAGCCAAAGAAAGGATGAGTACAATGAATGGCTGTTCGACATTGACGGAGCCTACGGGGTGAACAATTCGGTTGTCAGCGCGGACAATTTGCACGGCCTGGCCCAGTACAACCATCTGTTCACCGAAAAATTCTACAACTATGTCAACGCGGACGCCCTGCATGACGACATCCAGGCTTTGAAATACCGGGTTTCGCTCAGTCCGGGCGTCGGTTATTATCTGATCAAAACCAAACCCACGCTGCTCTCGGTGGAGATGGGCCCCGGTTTGGTATCGGAAGTGCGAGGCGATGACGAGGGAAATGATTCATACATGAGCTGGCGCATGGCCGAACATTGGGAGCACAAAATCACCCCGACCACGAAATTATGGGAAAAGGTGGAGATTCTGCCCGAAATAACCAGATTTGAAAATTACGCCGCCAACATGGAATTTGGAGTGGATACGGCCATCACCAAAACGCTGAGTCTGCAGGTGACCCTGGATGACAGCTATGTCAATGAACCGGCGGCGGGGCGAGTGAGCAACGATCTAAAACTGATCAGTGGCATCGCCTGGAAGTTTTAATCTCCCGGATCACGGTGCCAACCGGTCCACACGCCAGGACTGATCCGCCTGCCGCACATAGCGAAAGCGATCATGAAACCGACCAGGCCGGCCCTGCCAAAATTCCACCCGGTCCGGCTGGAGAACATAGCCGCCCCAATGGGGTGGGAGCGGGACCTCCCCGGGAAATTTCGCCGCGATTTCACGCCATTTCAGTTCCAAGGCGGCGCGGTCGGGAACCACTTCACTCTGGTTGGAAGCCCAGGCACTCAAGCGGCTGTCCCTGGGCCGGCGGCGATGGTAGGCTTGGGATTCCGCCACCGGCAGTTTGACCACCGTGCCCGCCACGCAAACCTGGCGTTCCAAATCCGGCCAGTAAAAGGTCAGCGCCGCCCGGGGATTTTCCGCCAGTTCCCGGCCCTTGCGACTTTCATAATTGGTGAAAAAAATGAAACCGCGCTGATCCACACCCTTGAGCAAGACATTGCGGGTGGAGGGCCGCCCCTCCGGGCCGACCGTGGCGAGGACCATGGCATTCACGTCGGTTGGCGGACGCCCCAGAATGGCCTGCCAGAGTTTGTACGCGGCGATGCCGATGCGCCGCCAGCGACCGCCGCGCATGGCTTCGGTAAACCAGCCCTCAAATTGCACCAGCGGATCCTCGGCCAGATCGGCCCGGTTCAACTGACCGCGCTGATAATTCTCCCGCAAATCGGCAAGATTCATGAAAAACCACGCTTACATGGTCCGGAAGGTTGTGCAGCCCAACCCGGCAATAAAGAGGTAAAAGGCCAGCCGCAAAACACAACCGAGGCGGACCCGGGACTCGGAGGCGGTCAGCCAGTTCAGCCAGTCGCGCAGCCGCCAGGGGGTGATGGTCAGCCACATGCCAATCAGCACAAAAAAATACGCCAGTCCCTGAATAATCAGCACACAGGGTGATTCCCCCAGATGAGGGCGCCCGGTATCCACCATTAATTTGCCGAGCAGCATCAGGACAATCGCCAGCCCGCGGACCGCGAGAAAATCCGACACAAAAATGCAGGAGAGCACCCCCACGAGTCCGAAACCAATCATCATGTAGGGTTTGAAGTCGGTGAAATCGGCAATCGGCTCATTGTTGACGATGTACACGAACCAGGCCGTTCCCAAAAGCATCAGCCCCCAGCCCGCCGGGAGGGAGCGGGGGAATTTGCGCGCCAGGGCGGTGAATTGAGTGGGATTCGCCAGACCATAGATCTGCGGCGCACTCAGTCCCAAACCCAGGCAGATGGACAACAAAGACAAGTTCATGGCCTAAATCTAATCACGAATTGACACCAATTGACACGAAAAATTCAAACGAGCGGACGTTTTTTGCCTTGCTGAACCGGAGCCAGCCTCATTTGCTCACGCGGGCATAGTTGACCAGCATGACGGCCACCAAGATCCCAGAGGCGAGCGCCGAGACCACCGCCACCAGAATGATCGTGTTCAATCGCTTGAACCCTTCATCCGGCCGCAATTTGGGGAACAGCCATTTGGCCAGCTCATAGTTCATACCATCCATTAGCAGCCCGGGGGAGGAAAGGAAATGAAATTAATTCAAACTTCCAGATTTTCAGGCGCGCGGATTTTTGATTAAATGCCTTTCATGGATGCCGCCTCATTGCCGCCCCTCACACCCGGAACGCTTTACCTGGTCGCCACCCCGATTGGCAATCTGGAGGATATCACCCTCCGGGCGCTGCGCGTGCTGCGCGAATGCGATGTGGTGGCGGCGGAGGACACCCGGCGCTCCGGGCAACTTCTGAAACATTTTGGCATCGCCCGGCCGCTCCTCAGCTATTTTCAATTCAATGAAGCCCGGCGCAGCGAGGAAATCATTGAACGGCTCCGGCACGGCGGCAAGGTGGCGCTCGTCACCGACGCGGGCAGCCCCGGCATCAGCGATCCCGGCGAACGGGTCGTCAAAGCGGCGATTGCGGCCGGTTTGCGGGTTGAATCCGTGGTGGGCCCGTGCGCGCTCGTGGGCGCGCTCACCGCCAGCGGACTGCCCACGGACGAATTTCACTTCATCGGTTTTCTCCCGCATAAATCCGGCCAGCGCCGGAACCGCCTGACGTCGCTCGGAACGGTTCCCGGGACGCTCGTATTCTATGAATCGCCCTACCGCATTGAAAAACTGCTTGGCGAACTAAACGAAGTTTTTCCCGGACGCGACGTGGTGCTCGCCCGGGAACTGACCAAAAAGTTCGAGGAATTTCTACGGGGCAAACCCGCCGAGTTGCTGGCTGTGGCGGCCAAGCGTTCGCTCAAAGGCGAGTTTGTCGTGATGGTTTCCGGCAACGGTTCCGCAGGCGACACCACCCCGGAACCCGCCGAGCCGGCCAAAAGCAATTCCGATCTCAGCGGGCTTTGATGTCCCAGGCATCGCGCAGGCCGTCGCCGAGAAAGTTCAGGGCCAGCAGGGTCAGGACCAGCACGCCGCCGGGGAAAACGATCAGCCACCAATAGATGCGGACGGGATTAATCTGACCCACCCCCTCGGCAATCAGGGTGCCCCAGCTCGCCATGGGCGGTTGAATGCCCAGTCCGAGGTAGCTCAGGAAGGATTCGTACAACACAATCGAGGGCATCGTCAGAGCCAGGTAGGTGATGACGACGCCCAAAATGTTTGGGATAATGTGCTTGGAAAGAATCCAAACCGGCCCGGCCCCGAGGGTCCGGCTGGCTTCCACAAAAGCCCGCGTCCGCAAGGTCAGCACCTGGCCGCGCACGATGCGCGCCATGGTCAGCCAGGAAACGGCGCCCAAGCCCACAAACAGCAGGATCACGCGCAGCGCCGCCTGGACGGACGGCGAGTGGGCGAAGGTTTGTTTGAGCCATTCGCCCAGGGTGGAAATCAGCACGATGACGAAAATCACAGTGGGCAGGGAATACAACACATCCACCACCCGCATCAAAAAGCTGTCCAGCCGCCCACCGACATAACCGGCCACGGCACCCCACAGAACGCCGATCAGCAGACTGACCAGCGTGCCGACCAGGCCGACCAGCAGGGAAATCTGCGCCCCAAACAACACCCGCGAAAAGACATCCCGACCGTGAACATCCGTGCCAAACCAATGCTGCGCCCCGGGCGGGGCAAACTGGGCGTCGGAAAGCTGGTCAGGGTTGTGAGCGTGGCCGAAGGTTCCGCCGATGACGGTTAAGAGCAGCGGCCACAGGATAACGATCAGCGTCAACAACCCCAGAAACCAGGCGCTCCAGACGGCGGGGCGGTTTTTCTTAAACCGCCGCCACGCCTGCTGGCCGGGCGAAAAATGGAGGGGGGCTGGTTTACTCATATTTCACACGGGGATCGAGCACGGTGTAGGCGAAGTCCACAACCAGATTCAGGCCGATGAGAAGGAGGGCGTACAGCAGCGAGAGCCCGACCACCACGGGGTAATCGCGGTTCAATGAGCTGTTGACCAGAAACACGCCGATGCCGGGGATTTGAAAAATGTTCTCAATGACAAACGAGCCGGTGAGCAGGTCCGCCAGCATGGGGCCGGCATACGAAACCACCGGCAGGACCGCAATGCGAAAGGCGTGCTTGAACAGCAGCTCGTTTTCACCCAGCCCCTTGGAACGGGCGGCGGTGACAAACTCGGATTGCATGGCACTGAGCATGCCCTCGCGCATCAGGCGGGCGACCTGGCCGGCAAAATACAACCCGAGCGCAATGGTGGGCAGAATCAGGTGCAAGGGGGACTCCCACAAGGCCACCGGCAGCCATTGCAGCTTCACGGCGAAGATCATGATCAGCAGCGGGGCGATTACAAATCCCGGCACACACACGGCCAGCATGGCCAGAAAGCCGCCCAAATAATCCGGCCAGCGCCCGCGATTGGCCGCTGAAAAAAAACCGACGGGCAGGCCAATCCCCAGGGCGAAACAAAAGGCCAGTCCGCCGAGCGTCATCGAAACGGGCAGCCCCTGTGCGATGAGGTCGTTGACCGAATGATTGCGGTACTTGAGCGAGGTGCCGAAATCGCCGTGCGCCAGACCGTCCAGAAACCGGAGGTATTGTTTCCAAACCGGTTCGTCCAAATGATACTCGGCCAGCAGATGGCGCTCGATTTCCGGCGAGGCCGGGACGCGTTGCCGGTCAAACGGGCCGCCCGGGGCCAGGCGCACCAACGCAAACGCCAGCGCGCTGATGACCAGCAGCAGCGGAATCGCGAAGAGGATGCGGCGGAGATAATACATTATTTGTTGAGGGCGGCGGGGACGATTTTTTGAATCGCCCGCAGGGGATGATCGTCCAGCACATTCGCGTAAATGCCCCGGATGCGTTTGGGGTCGTAGTAATTCACGCCGACATAGTTATAGATCGGAACGATGGGCGCGGACTCATGCACGAGCAGGGTTTCGGCCTGCTGAAAAGTTTTTTCGCGGGCGGCAAGGTCGGGTTGTTCCCCGGCGGCGTTAATCAGGGTGTCGTATCCGGAGTTTTTCCAACCGGTGTGATTGTTGCCATCCCCGCTAGTGAACATGCCCAAAAAGGTTTGGGCGTCATTGTAATCACCAATCCAGTCCGACAGGGAAATGTCATAATCCAGGTGGTTCTCGGTGCTCAGGTACACCTTCCATTCGAGCGGTCGCAATTCCATGTTGAGGCCGAGATTGTCGAGCCACATCTGCTGCAGTTCCACGCCAATGTCTTCGTTCATTTTGATGCCGTAAACCAGCGCGTCAAAACGCGGGAATCCCTTTCCGCCGGGGTAACCCGCTTCGGCCAGTAGTTTTCGGGCCGCCGCCGGATTGTATTCCAGCCCCGGAACGGGATGATAATTCGCCGTGCCCGGAGGCACGAGGCTGGTGGTGGCGGGTTCACCGCTCTTGGTGATTTTTTTCACGATCCGTTCGCGATCCACCGCCATGCCCAGGGCGCGGCGCACGCGCTCATCATCGAAGGGCTTGCGGGTTACATTGAAGCGCAGGAACACGGTGCCGAGATAATTGAACGTGTGAAAATCCGGCCGGCGCAACAATACATCCAGCAATTCCGAAGGCACGAGTTCCTTGTCCCAGACGATGTCCGCACGCCCCTGTTCATAAACATTGAAGGCCGTGCTGGGGAAGTTGAAGGGCAGGACATCAATGAGTTCAGACTTGGTGTTCGCGGCGTCCCAGTAACGGGGGTTTTTGAGCAGCCGCACCTTGTCATTCAACCGCCAGTCCACCAGTTCAAACGGCCCGCTGCTGGGCAGCGGCCGGGCCATGATCCAGGCGTCGCCGTATTTTTCAATCGTGCGGCGGGGCACGACATACAACGTGGGGAAGGCGCAGAGGTCCAGAAAAAACGCGGTGGGCTGCTTCAATTCCACCCGCAGGGTATGGGCATCCAACGCATGAACACCGACCAGCCTGGGGTCCGTGATTTTGCCGTTGTTGAATTCCTCCCCATTTTTTATGTAATACAATTGGCCGGCATACTCCGACGCCGTCGCGGGCGACAGGGCGCGAATCCAAGAATAGACCACATCCTCCGCGAGGATGGGCTCGCCGGTGGACCACACCAGATTGGTGCGCAAATGAAACGTGTAGGTTTTGCCATCGGGCGAAAGCTCGTAACGCTCCGCCAGACCTGGAATGGCGCGGGCGGTTTTGGGGTCCAACCGCATCAACCCTTCAAACATTCCCTCGACGATGCGCATTTCGGCCTGACCGGTGATGATCTGGGGATCCAGCGATTCAGGCTCGCCCTTATTGATGAGGGTGAGGTCCGCCGGGGGGTCATGACGCAGACAACCAGAGAGCCAGAAGATGGCGGCCACTAAAAGGAAAAAACGCGCCGGGAGATGAAATCGCCAGGCGCGTTTGCAATTGGACATCGGATCAGTTCTTGGTGGCCGGGGCCGCCGGAGCAGTGGTCCCAGGGGCCGACAGCAACTGGATGGAATTGGTCGGAGCGGCGGCAGGATGAGCCACGGGCTGGGTTGCCGGTGCCGGAGTCATGGCAGACTGCTGCTGTTGCTGAACTTTTTTGGCGAATGCGGAAACGTCCGCCCCGGAGTTCAGGTGATCATGCACATAGCTCAAGGTGATAATGACCCCGATGAACGCGATGGTGGCATAGGTGGTGATTTTGGTGAGAACATTGCCGGACCCGGCGCCAAACAAGGCGTCGGCGGTTGCGCCGCCAAAGGCAATCCCCGTGCCGGCGTCCTTCTTGGGCAATTGCACCAGCACCAGCAGTATCAACAAGGCGCTCAACAGCACCAAAGCCACCGTCAACAGACCAAAAAACAGAGTAAGCATGACCTTAGATTAAATGGAATTTTTGATAATGTCAGCAAAACTTCTCGGTTCAAGGGAAGCCCCGCCCACGAGCGCGCCGTCGACATCCGGCTGGCTCATCAGTTCCTTTGCGTTGTTGGCCTTGACGCTGCCACCATACTGAATGCGCACCTTGCGGGCCACGGTTTCGTCGAAAATTTTTCCGAGGAGGGAACGGATGAAGGCATGGGCGGCTTGTGCCTGCTCAGTGGTGGCGGTCTTTCCGGTGCCAATGGCCCAAACAGGCTCATAGGCCACCACGGTTTCGATCATCTGTTCCTTCGTCAGGCCGGCAAGACTGCCGCGCACCTGCCGGTCAAGGACTTTTTCCATCAGTCCGCCCTCACGTTCGGCCAGGGTTTCGCCCACACAAACGATCGGCTTGAGCGAGGCCCCGTGAACAGCAACGGCCTTTTTGGCGATCAACGCATCCGACTCCTTTTGATATTGGCGGCGCTCGCTGTGGCCGAGAATGACGTAGCGCACGGAGAATTCCTTGAGCATTCCGGCACAGGTTTCCCCGGTGAAGGCACCGAAATTGTTCTCGCTCATGTTCTGGGCGCCCAGACGGATGTTGGAGTCCAGAATTTCCTTGGAAATGGCGTCCAGCACCGTGAAGGGGGGACACACGACGATGTCCACTTCCTTGACCCCGGCAAGTTCGCGCTTCAAATCACGGACGAGGGACAAACCCTCGGCCACGGTTTTATTCATCTTCCAGTTGCCGGCAATAATCAGTTTGCGTTCTTTGTTCATGTTAAGCTTGGTAATAATTATTTGTTGGACAGCGCCGCCACCCCCGGCAACTCGGCGCCTTCCAAAAATTCGAGGCTCGCGCCGCCGCCGGTGCTCATGAAAGTCACTTTGTCACCGAGTTTGGCCTTGTTCAGCGCTTTCACGCTGTCGCCGCCGCCAATGATGCTCTTGGCCCCGCTCTTTTGCGTGGCGTCCACAACAGCCTGCGCGACGGCGTTGGTGCCGGCGGCAAACTGTTTGTTCTCGAACAAGCCCATGGGGCCGTTCCACAAAATCGTTTTGGCGCCTGCCACTTCGGCCGCATACGCCTTCACCGTGGCCGGACCGATGTCCAGACCGGCCGTTCCCTCGGGAACATTCAGGTCGGAACTGACGGTCGGGTTTTGAAATTCGATGACCGGCTTGCCCTTTTTGTCCAGCTTGTCGGTCTTGACCGGCGTGGCGACAACATCGTCCACCGGAAGCAGGAATTTCACCTTTTTGGCCTTGGCCTTGACCAGCGCGGATTTCGCGGTTTCAATCGCATCGGGTTCCACGAGCGATTTGCCGGTTTTATAGCCCTGGGCCAGACGGAAGGTGTAGGCCATCGCGCCGCCGATGAGGATGGTGTCAGCTTTTTCCAGCAAACGGTCAATGACCTTGATCTTATCTGAGACTTTCGCGCCACCGAGAATGACGACGAACGGACGCACGGGCTTGTCCAATTCATCACCGAGGAACTTCAATTCGCGTTCCATCAACAGACCGGCCGCGCACTTGCCGCCACGGGCGGCGACGATGACGGCCACCCCGGCGGTGGAGGCGTGGGCGCGATGGGCCGCGCCAAAGGCGTCGTTCACATAGACATCCGCCACCTTGGCCAGCTTGGCGGAAAACGCGGGATCGTTGGCCTCTTCTTCGTTGTAATAACGGACATTTTCCAAGAGGATGACGTCGCCATTTTTCATGGCCGCCACGGCCTTTTCCACCGGTTGGCCGATGCAATCAGAAACAAACGTGACAGGCTTGCCGAGCAGTTGGCTCAACTTGACGGCGACCGGGGCCAGCGACATGGTGGCTTCGCGCTTACCCTTGGGACGGCCAAGATGGGCCGTCAAAATGAGTTTGCCGCCCTTTTCGATGAGCAATTTGAGGGTCGGCAGGGTCTCGACGATGCGGGTGGCATCGGTGATGACCATCTGGCCGTCTTTTTCCTCGAGGGGAACGTTGTAATCAACGCGCATGAAAACCCGTTTTCCGCGCACATCCAAGTCACGAACTGTCAGTTTAGCCATAAAATTTTCAAGTTAGTCCGCCAAAAAAATCCAAGCTGGGATAATAGCTTGTTGGGAAGCGTAGTAAAGTTCAAAAATTCCCTGATTGACGACCGGAGGCGGGCCATTCATCCGTGACCACGGGGCTAGAGGAGTGGCAGGGTGAACCAGAAAGTGTTTTCTTGCAAGGAATCACCCGTGACGCCGATGGTGCCGCCATGGGTCTCGACGGCGAGTTTGCAAAAGGTCAGTCCCAAACCGGTGCCATATTTTCTCTTCTCCCCCTCCACCTGGGTGAATTTTTCAAAGATTTTCCCCCGATATTCCGCCGGAATTCCCGGACCGTGATCAGTGATGGACACCCGCGCATTCGGCCCGTCGCGGGTGATGGCGACGATGACCTCGTCCCTGGGAACGGTGAACTTCAGGGCGTTGTGCAGCAGGTTGGTGAGAATGCGCCGGACGATGTCCTGATCATAAGATGACAGAACGGGTTCGGAGGGAGCCAGCGTCATGCGCCGGTCAGCCGCCAAGGTATGCAGCGAATCCATGACCGATTGCACGGTGGCGACGAGGTCGCCCTGAGTCTTGTTCAAGGGCATCCGACCGGCCTCCATGCGGCTGATATCGAGCAGTTGGTTGACCATCTCGGTGAGTTTGGCGACGCCGTCCAAGGCCATGTCCAAATACTTGACGGCTTTGACCGGGGGATTGGGGAGGTTGACTTTCACCAAATCCAAAGACATCTGCATGGTGAAAAGCGGGGAACGCATGTCATGCACCACCATGTGCGCCAAATTGTCCCGCAGTAATTCCAGTTCTTTCAGGCGCTGGTAACTGAGTTGCAATTCCAATTTTTGCCGGCGCAATTCCAAGTGAGTACGCACCCGCGCCTCCACCTCGGCGCATTGAAAGGGTTTGGCGACATAATCCACCCCCCCCATTCCAAAGGCACGGACTTTGTCCATGGCCTCATGCTGGGCGCTGATGAAGATGATGGGGACGGCAGCCAGCACCGGATCGGCTTTAAAATGTTCACAGACTTCATAGCCGTTCATCTCCGGCATCTGAATATCAAGCAGCACCAAATCCGGCGGTTCGAGAGCCGCCGCGGCCAGAGCCATTCGACCGCGCGGAAAGGACCGCACCCGGTACCCCTGCCGCCCCAGGATTCCCTCAAGCAGCTTGAGGTTGGCGATGGTGTCGTCCACCACCATGATTTTGGGTTTGGGTTCCGTCTCAGGCATAAAACATGCATTACAGGGTCACTGCGGCGGCGACGGGGAGAACGGTCTTAAACCGCACCGTAAATTTGAGTCCGGCGGGCACTTGGTTTTGAGCAGTGATTCGGCCGCCGAACAAGGAGATGATCCGCTGGGCCAGCGGCAGACTCAACCCCAGGTCTCCGCCAGGCACCATTGCCTGTCCGGTCGCCAGCACTTGGAAAAAACCAGGGAACACGTCGTCGGCCACACACTGGCCGAGGGACTCGACCACCACCACCACCCCGTCCGCCTCCGACGCGCAGGACAAAACGATCCCCTGCCCCGCGTTGGAAAATTTCACGGCGGTCTCCAGCAACGCGTGCATCGCCTTCTGGAACAATTTATCATCGCCGCTGACGACCGGCAAATTTCCGGGCACGGACGGAAGCCCGACTTTGCGGCTGGCGGCGAGTCCAGCGGTTTGATTCACAGCCTGTTCCAGCATGGGGCTCAGCGGAACGGCCTCCGGGGAAAAATGCCCGGCATCCACATCCATCTGGGTGAGCAGGAGGGCATCCTCGATGATCCGCAGCAAGCGTTCCTGAGATTGTTGAAAAATGTCAATCAGTTCGGAATTGGCGGAATTGACCGGATAGGTGGCAAACAGAAGTTCCGCCACACCGAACAGGCCGTGCAAGGGCGTGCGCAACTCATGGGAAATCAGCATGAGGAAATCGTTCTTGGCCTTGTCCAAAATTGAAAGCCGTTCGTTGGCGTCGGCCAACTCCCTGGTTTTCAGCCGCACCAACTCGTCCAGGCGCGCATTATGCAGTTCCAGCTCCTTTTGGAGCCGCCGCAGATTCAGGTGGTTCTCCACCCGGGCAAGAATCTCCTCAATTTGAAAAGGTTTTCCGATGTAATCCACCCCGCCGCAGCCAAAAGCCTTCACTTTGTCGAGCATTTCATTCAAGGCGCTGATGAAAATGACCGGAATGGGGGCCAGGGCGGGATCCGCCTTGAGCCGGGTACACATTTCGTACCCGTTCATTTCAGGAATATTGATGTCCAGCAAGATCAAATCCGGCGGTTCCACCGCCGCCGCCGCCAGGGCCATCCGGGTGCGTGGAAACGACCTGACCCGATACCCCCGCCGGCTCAGAATGCCGTCCAACAACTTGAGGTTGGCGATGGTGTCATCCACAACCATGATGTTGGTCTTTTTGTTCTGGTCGTCGGTCATGAGCGGCTGGTTCAGGTTAACAGACCGAGGAGATGGTCGTAATCATATTGTTCCGCCAACGGGCGGAGAAACCCGGCCAACGCCGGATCAAGGACCACCACTTCCTTAAGCTGGGCTTCAAACCCCTCCAAATCACCGTTAATAATGGCGTCATGCATCGCCGAGCGCAAGACTGGCGGCAATTTGGCCAAGGATCTCGCCGGGGACTCCGGCGCCACCACGCCGACGGTGACAGGCCCGCTTACCGAGGGGGTCTCATAAAGGAATTGGATTCCCAAATGCGCATGCATTTTGTCAAAGAGCAGGCTTTCTTCCATCGGTTTGCCAAGCAAATCAGCCGCCCCCGCCACCAGAATCGCGCGCTGACTTTCCTCCAAAACCGTGGCGGTCAGCGCAATGATCACGGTATCCGCTCCCACAGGCGAAGCCTTGATGCGGCGGGTGGTCTCAAAACCATCCAACACCGGCATGAGGAGATCCATCAAGATGAGATGCGGTTTCCATTTTTCCCAAACCCGGATGGCTTCCTCACCGTTGGCCGCCTCCATGACCTGGCAGCCAATGAGCAGCAAGAGTTGTTTGAGCCAGTTCCGGTTGGGGGCGTTGTCGTCAGCCAGTAAAACCCGGATGGGGGGCTGGCCGGGTTGCAGACCGATCACGCGCCGGACGTTCGGCGATCCGACCGCATCGTGACGATCCCCTTCCCGAACGGGCAACTGCAATTGAAAGCAGCTTCCCCGCCCGATCTGGCTTGTCACGGTAATGTCTCCGCTCATGAGACGGGCATATTCGCGGCTGATGGCCAACCCCAACCCGGTGCCCTCATTAAACTGTCGGTTGCCGTCGGTTTGTTCAAATTCACGGAACAATTTGGCGAGATCGCCGGCCGAAATGCCAATCCCGGTGTCGGTGACTTTGGCGTTCAACCACAATTGCAGATCTTCGTGGCGCTGAACCGCCACGTGCAATTCCACGCATCCGTGATGGGTGAATTTGATCGCATTGCCCAGCAAGTTGACCAGCACCTGGCGGAACTTCCCTTCGTCGGCCACAATCAGCCGCGGCAGGACAGGATCGGTAACAATTTTGAATTGAAGCCCCTTGGCTTCTGTCCGCAGCCGGAACATGGAAGTCAGGTCGCCCAGCACGCCGGGCAAATCGAAGCAGACCGGCTGCACGGAAACCCGGCCCGCCTCAATCTTGGACATTTCCAGAACGTCCTCAATCAACGCCAACAGATGCTGTCCACTGCGACTGATCATGTTCAGCTTGTCTTTTGCATCCGGCGGGAGGCCGGGATCGCGCTGCAACAACTGCGCATAACCCAGGATGGCGTTCATGGGGGTGCGGATCTCGTGGGACATGTTGGCCAAAAACGCGCTTTTGGCGCGGTTCGCCACTTCCGCCGCCTCCTTGGCGTGGCGCAACTCCTCATTTTGGCGCTCGTCGTCAGTGATATCGGTAAATATTCCGAGCAGATGGGCCTGGCCATCCAATTTGATCAGTTCCGCCGCCACCAGCACCGTGCCGACCAACCCGGATTTTCGACGGATCCTGGCCTTGTATTGCTGCACCATCCCGTGTTCCCGCAAGATTTGAACCAGCCGGGCGCGCTCGGATGAATCGGCCCAGATGCCCAGATGCAGCGTGGTGTGAAAAAGGAGTTCCTCGCGCGCATAGCCCAGCATGGTGGCAAGGGTTTGGTTAACTTCAACGAACCGGCCCTGCGCCAGACAGGTGATGCAAATGCCCACCGGACTGGCACGAAAAAGAATGGAATTGAACACCGCCTGGTTGAGAACCGGAGTCTGCTTCAAATCTGCCGTGTCAGTTACTGGCATTTCAATTTTTCCGGCGGTTGCTGTCTGATCGGAACACTTTTTTGTTTCCGATTCAGGAGTTGAGTGTTAAGAGAAAGCGCCGGTGGCGGCAAGACTCTTTTTTTCACGGCTGCTCAGAATTGGTCAATTCATTGCAATTAAGATGTCCGTTTTGACGGTTTTACCCCATAATGAGCGCGTCGCATTTATATTATCATGCATATCACGTCCGCTGTTTTTGACCTGAGCGCTCCGGATTTGGAGTCCTGTCCGCCGGAAAGCCTGCTGGAATTCGCCTTTATCGGCCGGTCAAACGTGGGCAAATCCTCCCTGCTGAACATGCTCGCGGGCAAAAAGGATCTGGCCCGGGTTTCGGTTACGCCGGGTCACACCAAAACAATCAATTTTTTCACCATGAACCAGGAATGGTATCTGGTGGATCTTCCCGGCTACGGGTTCGCCCAGGTGGCCCGGGAAAACCGCGCCAAGTTCAATGACGCCGTCACTTCGTATATTACAGACCGCACCAGCCTCGCCTGCGTGTTTGTTTTGATTGACGCGCGGCATGAGCCCCAGGCGATTGATCTGGAATTCGTCCACTGGCTGGGGGATCGGTCCACCCGGTTCGTCCTGGTTTTCACTAAAACCGACAAGGTGACGCCGTCGCAGTTGGAGAAAAACATGGGGTTGTTCAAGGAACATTTGGCCGGCTGGTGGGAGGAGTTGCCGGAATTTTTCACCACCTCGGCCGTCACCCGGCAGGGACGCAGCGAACTGCTCGATCACATCGCAAAGACTCTGGCCAAAGGACTGGATGATGAAGGCTGATTCAACCGTGGCGGGACGAGGTGCCGGCGCCATCCCGAATGATTCCGACCGGGGGATGGCGACAAAACCCAACCCTGGAACCGCAGGAATTGGCCGGCGTGACGCTTTGAATCAACTCGGCTGGAACGATGCCTTTGAAACGGAATTCGCCCCGTATCATCTCAAGGGCTGGCAACCCGCCCGTTTGATCCGGGACAATCGCATCAGCTACGGGGCGCTGGTGGCCGGCCCGAATGGGGTGCAGGAGCTGGTGACGACCCTGAGCGGCAAGGTTTACCATGACGCCGAAACCGACGCTGAACTGCCGGCGGTGGGCGATTGGGTCGCCTTGGAGATATCCGACGGCGGTCCGACGGCGGTCATCCAAGCCCGTCTGAGCCGCCAGAGCTGCCTTTCCCGCCGTGCGGTGGGTGAAAGCGAACAGGAACAAGTCATCGCGGCCAATATCACCACCGTGGTCGTGGTGACCGATGCCCACGCGGATTTCAATCTGCGCCGGATGGAACGTTTTTTCACGGTCATCGCCCGGAGTGGCGCCCGGGCCGTGGTGCTGATCAACAAAGCAGACCTGTACTCAGAAACCCAAAATCAGGCGGCCGTCAAGACCATCAGCGCGCTCCAGGCCAAGGCCAAAATTCACTTGGTCAGCGCCAAAACCAGAAAGGGATTGAAGTTGGTGCGCAGTCTGTTGCAACCCGGGACCACCACGACCTTCATTGGTTCCAGCGGCGTGGGAAAATCCGCCCTGATCAACCGTCTGCTCGGGGACGATTCCCAGTGGACCGGCTTGGTCAACGAAACCACTGGCAAAGGGCGGCACACCACCACCGCCCGCGAATTGCTGGTGCTGCCCCAGGGCGGCATGATCATTGACAATCCCGGCATCAAGGAAGTGCAAATGTGGACGGATGAAAAGACGCTGCGCGCGAGTTTTTCGGACATTGAGACCCTGGCCGGTCACTGTCAGTTTGCCGATTGCAAGCACGGCACCGACGCCGGTTGCGCCCTGCGCCAGGCCGTAACCCAAGGCAGGCTTGGCCCCGAACGTCTGGCGGCTTATCTGGCACTGGGAGAACAAATCGCCTCCCTGCGCCAGCGCCGTAAAAAGCGCACGCTGATTGTCGAGCGCCGCCACAAGCTCAATCGCAAGGATA
This sequence comes from uncultured Bifidobacteriaceae bacterium, assembly GCA_964618545.1. Taxonomy (GTDB): domain Bacteria; phylum Verrucomicrobiota; class Verrucomicrobiia; order Limisphaerales; family UBA11358; genus UBA11358. The sequence continues at coordinate 45,401 of CAZUBG010000004.1, forward strand.
AATCCCGCGAACGCATCGCCTTCGGCGGCGAGCACGAAGACGATTACAAACAGGCCGGCCGGTAGAGCAATGCGATCAATCAGGGCCAAGCCAGACTTTTGGATCCATTCATCGTCTTCAAATTCCAGCCGCCGGGGTTTTCTGTGATTGTCACCGCCCCGGCGGTGCGCGTGTAGACCACGGGAATCCCGGTTTGTGCCAGCCGCGCTTGCAAGGCGTCGCCTGCCCGGCGCGACACCGGATATTCGGCATCCACGATCACGATGACCCTGGGTTGAACCGCTTGGATCAGAGCATCACAGAGTGGCTCGCCCTGGGCGGGCAGGGCCGCGATCACCAGGTCCGCCCGCAAGTCAGGCATCTGGTTTAACAGGGCGCTCTGACCGTTGCGTCCCAAACTGGCGAGGAGCAGAATCCGGGACTGGTAGAATTCCCCGCGCAACACCAGCGCATTGTCATCCGCGCGTGGAAATTTTATTTCCGGGCCGGGATATAACACCTGCCAGCAACCTGCTGTCGCCCCGGGGAGCAGGATTTGATGGTGCGCCGGAGCTTGATCAAATTGTGCGGTAAACTCACGGCTCGCGGTCGAGTGAAACCGGCTGTCGCTGGTAAACAGTTCGTCCACACCAAAGAGTTGCTTCAACTTTGCTGCGCCGCCACAACTGCCTCCATCACCGGTCGTCAGGATCAGCCGGGAAATCCGGTTCACCCCCTGCGAATGCAGGAAGGGTTTAAGGGTGAAAATCACAGCGTCCTCGTTGCCGCAATTGATCAGCCAGCGGTTTTGTCGTCCCTCCACGAACACCGTCTGGCTGCCGCGGAGGGGCAGCACCGTCAGGGTGATCTTCCGTTGCGCGGTTTGCCAGGTCCAGAAAGCGGCGAACAAAGTTCCCGTCAAGCCCGTGACGATGGCAACCCGGGCTGGGTTTCGTTGGGGCCGCCGAAGATATCCGGTGAACACTGCAACCAACGCCACATAGTACAGGCCGATGACCGGCCATGACGGTGCTTTCACATATTCATAGGCCCAGGGCAGATGGCAGGAGAGCTCGCTGACGCGGGTCATGGCCATCATTAAAAACCAAGCGCTGTGATTAAACAAAATCGAGACCCAGGGGAGCCAACCGCCGCACATCAGGCTGCCCAAGATGCTCATCAACACCCCTGCCCCCAGCGGAACCGCCACCACGTTGGCCAGCACGGAGACCGGACTGAACAAATGAAAATATTTGGCGGAAAGGGGAATCGAACCCATCCAGGCCGCGAACGAAAGCGCCAGAAAGCACAGGAAAGCCCGCAAGCGATTGACGCTGTACCGCTTCCATAGTGGAACCGAATCAACGGGCACGAGCGGATCCAATTCGACACGTTGTTTTATAAATTCATTCAGCGGCGGCAACATCACGCCGATGACCAGCACCACCAGAAATGACAATTGGAAGCCTGCTTCAAACAGTTGCCGGGGATCCCACACCAGGATGATGAAGGCCGCCGCCGCCAGCGAGTTCAACAGATCTCCCGGCCGATTCAACGCCCAGCCAAAGATGATGATCGTCATCATCACTGATGCCCTGATGGCGGATGGCTCCCAACCCGTGGCCGCCGTGTAAAACCAGATGGCCGGAATGGACAGCAAGCCGCACACCGCGCGGGAGAACCGGAACAACCGCAACAGCGTAAGCAGCATCCCGGAAACCAAGGCAATTCGCAACCCGTCAATGGCAAACAGGTGCATGGTTCCGGCCCTTAAAAAGGGGTCCCCCACATCACCTGTAAACGCGGTTCGCCAGCCGAGCGCCATCGCCCAAATCAAGCGCAACGTTTCATCCTCCCCCGGCAAGCCCAGCGCCAGGGTCCGTTGTGACCAGTTCAGAAACCGTTGCGTCATCGGTGGATTTTCCAAATCAGAAGGACGCGTTCGCCAGTCATTGGTCGAAGTGGTTTTGAGTTGGTAATAAACACCCCGGGTCTGCAGGTACTCACGGTAATCCAGCAATCCTTCTGCCAGCGGCGGGGCCGGCGGCTCCATGGTGCCGGTGACTTCAACCGCCCGGCCCTTGTAAAAACGCGCATCCAAAGTTCCGGGCGTGATACCAGCCACCCGGCCTGAGGCCGACTGCCATTGATCGTCGCGCTCCAAGCCGGACACCTCCAACACGGTTGTGGAAGACAGAGTCGTACTCCCTTCACGTTCGGTCACTTTCACCTGGGGTGGTTCGGCCAGAACCCCGCGCACCGTGACCGCGGCCGGGCTGCCGCCGAGGAGTTTCCGAAGGTCGTCCGGCGAAATGACAGCGGTGTGACTGACCAAATTGGCCCAGCCGGATACGATCAACAAGAGCCAGAGCAACCAGATTTGGCGCTGGCCAAACCGGAGTGCGAGTGCGCCGACGGCCAGAGCCAAACCCCACAGCAAGAGCGGAGGCGGCTCGAAAAAGTGGCCGAGCCAGATGCCCATCCCGTACCCGAGAATGACGCCGACCAACGGACGTTTCATAGGTTCCCACCGCATTTTCCCCGGCGCAAAGTCGGGGGTCAACTTTCCGCCGTTTTCGTTTTCCCGTTTTCCCGCGTTCCACTTGGCAGATTAATCCCGCGCCTTTTTTCCCTGGTCAGGTGCCAAAGCCACGCCGCCAGCAAACCGACGGTGCCGCCCGCCGTGTCAATCATCACATCCTTGATCGCCGGAGTCCTGGTGGGCACGAAGGACTGATGAAATTCATCCGAAGAAGCGTAGAGAAAAACCAAGCCCACCACGGCACCAAACAGCCGCCATGACCAGGTGGACAGCCCCCGGCACAAGGCGTGGGTCAAGGTGCGGCGGACCAAGAGCGCAAAGAAAGCGTATTCTGAAAAGTGCGCACATTTGCGAATGAAATGATGGATTGCTTCCGCCCGAACGGGCGAGAGATGGGGAAAAAGCCAGTGCAACAAAGGAATGATAATGCGGGAGGTGCGTTCCGATGAATGGCTGTCGGCCGAGGCGCAAAAAATCAGCGCCATCCAGAGGAGCGTTGGCATCCAGTATTTGATGAAAGTCCCTAATTTAGACACAGTGAATGAAAGCCGGAACGGACCCATGGCCGCAATAAAAATATGTTTCAATTTGCAAAAGTCCGCCATTTTTGGCAAACCAAGACCTCTTGATGAAGAAATATTTGGCATTTATCACCGGCGTGGTATGGCGGTCAGCCCTGACTCATGATTAAACTAGGTGTCAATATTGACCATGTGGCCACGCTGCGGGAAGCCCGTTATCGAGGTCTCCCCCAAGGGGAACCGGATCCGGTGGTGGCGGCTCAACTGAGCGAGGCCGCCGGAGCCCACGGCATCACCGCCCATCTGCGCGAAGACCGCCGCCACATTCTGGACCGGGACGTGTGGCGCCTGCGCGAGGTCGTCAAAACCCGCCTGAATCTTGAAATGGCGAATGTGCCCGAAATTGCCGCGATCGCCTTGAAGTTGAGGCCGGACATTATTTGTCTCGTGCCGGAACGCCGCTTGGAGGTGACCACGGAGGGGGGATTGGATGTGGCGGCGAATGAAAAGACGCTGGCCGAGACCCGCCGCCAAATGAACGATGCCGGCATCGAAGTCAGTTTATTTATTGGCCCGGACGAAGCCCAGGTTGCCGCCAGCGCCCGCGTGGGCAGCCAGTTCATTGAGCTGCACACCGGCAGATTTGCCAACTGCTTCGGGAACGAAGCGGATCAGGAAAGGGAATTGCAGCGTTTGATCGCCAGAGCCAGACAGGCCCATGATCTGGGCCTGCTGGTCAATGCCGGCCATGGTTTGAATTATCACAACCTCGCCCTCCTGCTCCGGGTTCCCCATCTGGTGGAATTAAACATCGGCCACAGTATCATCAGCCGCGCCGTCAGCATTGGACTCCCGGCCGCCGTGAGGGAAATGCTGGTCCTGATGCAAAACTATCCCGACTGACCACGCCAAAGTCATGATCCTCGGCCTGGGCACGGACATTGTGGAAGTGGCACGCATTCAAGCCTCCCATGCGAAATTGGGGGAGGCCTTCCTCACCCGCATCCTGTTGGCTAATGAAATTGCCTATTGCCAGTCATACCGGAATCCCGCGCCGCAGATTGCGGCACGCTTTGCCGCCAAGGAAGCCGTGTCAAAAGCGTTCGGCACCGGCCTTAGTGCGGCATTGTCCTGGCATGACATTGAAATCGCCCACGAGGAATCCGGATGTCCGATCGTGGTCCTGCACGGGCGGGGTAAAGCCTTGTTTGCTGCGCGCGGGGCGAAGGAGTTATTAATCAGTCTCAGCCACACGGAACATTACGCCACCGCCACGGCCATCCTGGCCGGGTAAATTCCAACTGTTCAAGGGACCAATTGAAATCCAACGGACTCAAGGTATTCTTTGTTCAGCGGGGGGGTTGCAAAGGGATCAGGTGGATTATCCCGCCGCGCCAGGAAATTGGCAACATACAGAATGGTGGCGGGAGTGATGGCAGTTTCCCCCGGTTGTTGCCAGGGTTCAAGATGGTTGGTCACGGTCCGACAGACGGACTCCGGCATGCCCCACAACTGCAACATGAAGCCGGTCAGTTCCGTGTTGTTCTTCCCGAACATTTGAGTTTCCACCGCTTCCAGGCCGGTCTTTTGAGCGAGAGCTTGTTTACAAGCCGAAGCATACTCTTCCCGGCGATTTTCCATGAGGATGAGCCGTCCGAGGTCATGAACCAAACCGGCGAAAAACACGTCGTGCAGGCTTCCGCCGCCGGATTGCTTCCGGGCCAGTTGTTGAGCGATGGTCGCGGTTAGGCAGCAATGGTTCCACAGTTTTGTGTAGTTGATTTCCGGCAAGTTGATTTTTTCGTAGCCTTGGAAGATGTGAACTGACAGAACCAGCGCCCGCATATTTCTGGTTCCCAGTTGCACCAACGCGGCACCGGCATCCTCGGCCACGGTGCCGCCGTGAAACAGCGGGGAATTGGCCAATTGCAGGGCCCGCGTCAGAATTCCACCATCTTCACTGATGAGCCGCGTGATATTGTCGGAGTTGACGTCGCCTTCCAGTTCCTGCAATAAGTTGACGCAGTTTTTTGGCAGGGCCGGGAAGGAGGTGATGGATCCCACGAGTTTGGCGAACCGGGGGTTGGCCAGGGATTCTTGGGCCGCAAACGCCCGTTTAACCGTGTCGGCGATTTCACGGATGTTGAAAGGTTTGGAAAGATATTGCTGGGCGGATGCAATTTTATTGGCAGTGGAGGCATGTCCGGAGATCAGGATTCTGATGATTTCCGGATATTTCTTGCGAATAATGTCAAACATTTCGGTGCCGGTGGTTTTCGGCATGGTTTGATCGGAAATAATCAGGTGAGGAGCCTCCTTCTCACAGGCCGCCAGCGCGCTGGCGGCGTCCGCAAAATCTTTGACCACCCATTTGGGCTGTATGCGTTCGAGCAGGGTTTTGAGGACTTTTCTCAGTTCGGGCGCGTCATCAATGAAGTATATGCGTTTATGGTCGAGGATGTCGGCTTCGTGAGGCATGTTACGTTGTTAAAAGCCAATTTGCTTTGGCGCATTCTTCGGTCGTTATGGCTGACCCAGAGCGTTATTGTGTTTGATTTTTCTCTTTTGCAAGCACTTTATTATCCAGCCCATTGTTGCGCCAGTCGGCTGCATGAGCAACATAAATCAAGCCAAATCCCCAAAATGCCCCCCGGTACCTTCAGTACAACGGTGCTAGCAGCCTGTCGGACTTAGGGGTTTTTGCCCCAAAAACGGTCGTTTTAGACCATCAAAACACCTTCGCGGAAAATCAAAGTCGCTCATATGTCATTTGTGAGCGTCGTATTTTCTAAGTCCGACAGGCTGCTAGCGATATCATCAGCAATTGGTGAGGTTGCCTAAACAATGGCCTTCAAAATCACCATGCCATTCTCCGCCTTGGGCGGCAGCCCAAAGCCTAAAACGGATCAACTTCCAACTTTTCAAATGCGCCGGCCCGGATTAGAATGTTCTTTCCATTGGATTCCGGCGGCGAAGGGCCGGCCGATGAATCCCAGGATTATTTGTATGGCGTTGATTGTTCAAAAATATGGCGGAACTTCGGTGGGCAACACCGACCGCATCAAGAATGTCGCCGCGCGCGTGGCGAAATACCGTGCCAAGGGTGACCGGGTGGTGGTGGTGGTTTCCGCCATGAGCGGGGTCACCGACAGCTTGATCAAGCTGGCCAAGGAGATCGCCCCGCTGCCGAGCGAGCGGGAAATGGACATGCTGCTGGCCACGGGGGAACAGCAGACCATCGCCCTGACCGCCATCGCGCTGCACTCGCTGAATTTTCCGGCGGTGTCGCTAACCGGGGCGCAGGCGGGGATCATGACCGACGGGGTCCACACCAAGGCGAAGATCCACAATATCACGCCCAAACGGGTGCATGAATTGCTGGACGCCGGGAACGTGGTCATTGTCGCCGGGTTCCAGGGGGAAACCGAGGACGGCCAGATAACGACCCTGGGCCGGGGCGGTTCGGATTTGACCGCGATTGCGCTGGCGGCGGCGCTCAAGGCCGATTTGTGCCAGATTTACACGGATGTGGACGGGGTTTACACGGCAGATCCGCGGCTGGTGCCCCCGGCCCTGAAGCTTTCGGAGATTTCGTATGATGAAATGCTTGAGCTCGCAAGTCTGGGAGCCAAGGTCATGCAAAGCCGGTCGGTGGAATTTGCCAAAAAATTCGGCGTGGTGTTTGAAGTCCGATCCAGTTTGAACGATAATCCAGGGACCATTGTGAAAGAAGAAACGAAAAACATGGAAGACATCGTCGTGCGCGGCGTGGCGCTCGACAAAAATCAGGCCAAGGTGACGCTCGTGGGCGTGCCGGACAAACCGGGCGTGGCCGCGCGCATTTTCAAGGCGCTGGGCGATGCCGTCGTCAATGTGGACATGATTGTCCAGAACGTCAGCCACGGCAGCGGCACCCCGGCCACGGACCTGTCCTTCACTGTGGACAAGCCCGACCTGCTCAAGGCGCAAAAGGTGATTGGCGCGCTCAAAAGCGACATTGGTTTCAAAGATGTGCTGGCCAATGAAAACATTGGCAAACTTTCCATTGTCGGCGTGGGCATGAAATCGCACACGGGCGTGGCCGGCAAAATGTTCGATGTCCTCGCCCGGGAAGGCGTCAACATTGACATGATCTCGACGAGTGAAATTAAAATCTCGGTGATCATTGATCTGACCAGGGGCCCGCAGGCCACGGCGGCGGTCCACAAAGCATTCATTGGGTAATCCGTCATGCTCCCGGAGGCCGCCAAAAAATACCGTTCGTTCCCACCGGTGCCATTGCCCGACCGGCAATGGCCGGACCGCATATTGACGCACGCGCCACGCTGGTGCAGTGTGGATTTGCGCGACGGCAACCAGGCGCTTGCCGTGCCGATGAATGTAAGCCAGAAACTTGAACTCTTCCAGGCTCTGGTTAAAACCGGCTTCAAGGAAATCGAGGTTGGTTTTCCCTCCGCGTCGAACACGGAGTTCATATTCAACCGGCGCCTCATCGAGGAACACCGCGCGCCGGAGGATGTCTGGCTGCAGGTGCTGGTCCAGGCCCGCGAGGATTTGATTGAGCGCACGGTTGAGTCCCTCATCGGCGCGAAGCGGGTGATCATTCACATGTATAATTCCACGTCCCCCGCCCAGCGGCGGGTGGTCTTTGGAAAATCGAAGGACGAAATCAAGGCCATCGCGGTGAATGGGGCGCGGATGATCAAGGAACGCCTGCACCGGCTGAAGGGGACGGAAATCATGCTCCAATATTCGCCGGAAAGCTTCAGTGGCACGGAAGTGGAATTCTCCCGGGAAATCGCCGAGGCGGTCATGGATGTCTGGCAGCCCACGCCGGAACACCAGATGATTTTGAACCTGCCCGACACGGTCGAGGTGGCGATGCCGAATGTGTATGCCGACCAGATTGAGTGGATGTGCCGTCATCTGAAGCAGCGCGAGTCGCTGATCATCAGTTTGCACACGCACAATGACCGCAGTACCGGGGTGGCGGCTACCGAGTTGGGCCTGCTCGCCGGGGCGGACCGCGTGGAGGGCACGCTGTTCGGCAACGGCGAACGCACGGGCAATCTGGACCTTGTGACGGTGGCGCTGAACCTTTACATGCACGGCATTGATCCCCAACTGGATTTCTCCCAACTCGGCGGATTGGTCGCCATTTACGAGCGCTGCACGGGCATGACGGTGCCGCCCCGCCAACCCTACGCGGGCGAACTGGTGTTCACGGCTTTCAGCGGTTCTCATCAGGACGCCATCAAAAAGGGTCTGGCTGAATGGGAGGCCGGCAGCCGTTCCCATTGGGACGTGCCGTATCTCACCATTGATCCCAACGATATCGGACGCCAATACCGCGAGGTGATCCGCGTCAATTCCCAATCCGGCAAAGGCGGGGTGGCCTACCTGCTCGAAAGCGAATTTGGCATTGAGCTGCCCAAGGACTTCCAGCGGGAATTCGGGCCGATTGCCAACGAGGCCGTGGACAGGCTTGGACGCGAAGTCAGCGGCACGGAATTGAAGGAGATGTTCTGGAGCGAATATATTGAGCGCACGTCGCCGTGGGAACTCGGCACCCTGCAAACCACCAGCGAAAACGGGCGGGTGAACTGTCAGGGAACCTTGTTCCGAAACGGAGTCCAGGTCGCCCTCAACGGCGGCGGCAACGGCCCGCTGGCGGCGCTGGTGAATGGCATCTCCCGGCTGACGGATGCGCCGCGGTTCGAGATCACCAACTATAGTGAGCACGCCCTGGGTTCCGGTGAATCGGCGGCGGCCATTGCCTACATCCAAATCAAGCACTCCCATGGAAAGGTCATCTGGGGAGCCGGAGTGGACACCAACATTGAACTGGCCTCCGTCCGTGCGGTCCTGAGCGCTTTAAACCGTTCCTGATGATGAAAATGACTTTTGATTTTCAACTCGTCAATCCGCCGAACCTTCTCCAAGATTAGTCCTTTATGATCACAAGCCGTTATTACCTGCTTTCCGTGGTGCTGGGATTGCTGGTTAATTTCAGCCCGTCCGGCGCCCGGGCACAGACCGCCCAAGCGGTCCCGGTCACCACCAAGCCGGCGTCGGTGCCGCCCTCGGCGGCCATTGGCGTCCTGTCGAGTGAAGTCCTGCGGTGGGATTCCGAAATGAAAACCATTGACGTGCATGTGGGAGACTCCCAGGGACACCTGGCCTTTTACTTCACCAATGTTTCGCCGGAAAATGTAGTCATCAAAGATGTCCATCCCGGTTGTGGTTGCACCACGGCTGAACTGCCGCCCCGCCCCTGGACGAACGCCCCCGGCGCCCATGGTCGAATCGGAGTGAGCATCAATATCCACGGCACCACAACCCTGTTTAAGAACCTCACGGTGACGACGGACAAAGGCATTAAAATGCTGAATTTTCGGGTTAACATCCTGCCGATGGTACGACCGCAGTTGACGGAGGCTGACCGGGCCAGGGGATTGATGATTGCCCGCACCAACCGGCAGGCAGTTTTTCAGGGCGAATGTGCCGCCTGCCACTCCAAACTGGGCGAAGGGACGTACGGCAAACCACTTTATGATGCGGATTGTGCCATCTGTCACGAAGGCGAACACCGGGCCGCCATTGTGCCGGATCTGCATGCATTGATGGTTCCCACCAGCCTTGAGTTTTGGAGCAACTGGATTTCCCATGGCAAACCCGGCAGCCTGATGCCGGCCTTTTCCGCGGCTGAGGGGGGGCCGTTGAACGACCTGCAGGTCAACTTGCTGGCCCAATATTTGATCACCGCTTTCCCCCCCAAAGTGGTCTCCGCCCCCGCAGTCGGTGGACCGACAAACAAACCATGATATCAGCCTTGGCAGTCAGAATCATGCCATTGAGCCCCGGTCTCAGGCTGGCCGCCGTGATTGGATTGCTCCTCGGCCTCAACGGATGGGTGGCGGAAGCACAGACTCCGCCATCCGTGATTGCGAGCAAGCCGGTGACCGCGCCGCCCCGGGCATCCAACAGTCCGCTGGCCAATTCCACGCTGGCCTGGGATTCTGAACTAAAATCCATTGACGCCCACGTGGATGACACGGAAGCCCACCTGGCCTTTAACTTCACCAATGTCTCGCAGGGGAACGTCATTATCGTCAACGTCGCCGCCGGTTGTCATTGCACCACGACCAAGGTGGCACCCCTGCCCTGGACAATCGCGCCCGGCTCCAATGGTCAGATTGGTGTGACCATTGACCTTCACGGCAGAGCCAGCATGCCAAGCACCTTTTACAAAAGTCTCACGGTGTCCACGGACAAAGGCCTCAAGATTTTGAATGTTCGTGTCAACATCCTGCCGGTGGTGCTGCCCCAACTGACCGACGCCGAACGCGCCCTGGATCTGAAAACCGCCCTGGCAAACCGGCAGGCGGTCTTTCAAGACGAATGCAGCGTCTGCCACGTCAGGCCCGGGGCCGACAAGTACGGCAAACCGCTGTATGACGCTGATTGCGCGATCTGCCATGAAGGCGAACACCGGGCCCCGCAAGTGCCGGATTTGCACTCCTTGAAGGCCGCCACCAACGTGGAATTCTGGCGCGTTTGGATTGCCCACGGCAAACCCGGCTCCCTGATGCCGGCCTTTTCCACAACCGATGGCGGCCCGCTGAATGACTCGCAAATCATGACTCTGGCCCAGTATTTGAACCACGCCATACCTTCCAAACCGGCCGCCCCTGCGGCGGGCGGTCAGGAAAAAACACCCTGAAGTTGTTGCGGCCGCGGAGCAAGCCGTCAACCTGGGCAATTCAATGAGTTGACGCAGATTGTTCCCCGGCTTATGCTGTCAATTATGACAGCGACACTAATTGACGCAGACCACCATTCCCGCATCGCCGACCTCGGCCGGCGCGTGCTCAGCGGATCCAAAATCAGCCGCACGGAGGCGCTCTGGTTGTTTGATTTGGAATCCAGTGCGGACATTTTTGATCTGCTGTCCTGGGCAAACCGCCTCCGCGAAGCCTTCAAGGGCAACAAGATCCACCTCTGCTCCATCGTCAATGCGAAGGCCGGAACCTGTTCGGAGAACTGCAGCTTCTGCGCGCAATCCTCACATTATCAAACCGGATCGCCCCAATACGGCTTCATTGATCCCGAGCCCATTGCGGAAGCCGCCGGTGAAGCCAACCGGAATCATGTCACCGCCGTGGGGTTGGTGGCCGCCTGGAAAGGCCTGAATGAAGGCCCCCTGCTGGATGAAGTGTGCGACCGGATCGCCGAGTTGAAGGCCGGGGGCCAGACCCGGCCCGACGCCTCGCTGGGCATCATCAAAAGTCAAAAGGTGGCCGACCGCCTCAAAGCCGCCGGCCTGGAATGTTACGGACACAATCTGGAAAGCTCCCGTCGCTTCTTCCCGAACACCTGCACCACCCACACCTACGACGACCGACTGCAAACGATTGCCCATTTGAAAAGGGCCGGCTTGAAAATCTGCTCCGGCGGCATCATCGGCATGGGCGAGACGCGTGAGGATCGTTGTGACCTGGCTTTTTCCCTGCGGGACATCGGGGCCAACGTGGTTCCCATCAACATCCTCAATCCCGTCAAAGGAACGCCGTTTGAAAACAATCCGCCGTTGCCGGTCCTGGAAATTCTCAAGACCATCGCCTGCTTCCGGTTCATTTTGCCGCGGCAGGAAATCATGATTGCCGGCGGGCGCACCGTCAATCTGCGGGACGCCCAGAGCATGATCTTTCAGGCCGGAGCCAGCGCCCTGATGGTGGGCAATTACCTCACCACGCTGAACCAGCCCGTGGAGAAAGATCTGCAAATGCTCAATGACCTCGGCTTGGAACCCATCTGGGACAAACACGACTTCAGCGACCAGGAAGCGGACGGTTGCGATGCCAGCCAGGAAAATCACCTCTGCGAAGCGACGGCCCATTGACTCAAAACCGGTCGTTCCGACCCGGGGCCGGCCGCACGATCCAAACGGCCTTTTTAAAAATCAAAAACCGGATGCAGTGTCTGCATCCGGTTTGGCTTTGAAGGGGGTGTGCTTTATGCCGTCGCCAGGGCGGCCTTGGCGGTGGCGGCTTTGGACGCGGCCAGGTCGTGCTTCCGCTCGCGGAGGCTCTTGAAGAACTCGTAACCTTCGCGACAGCGGCGGACCATGACATCCTTGTCCTCGAGCATGGTCTTGATGATGCGCAGAATCGGCTTGGGGCGCAGATAATAGGCGCGGTAAAAGCGGTCCACTTCCTCGAAAATCCTGTCCTTGCCCAGGCCGGGATATTCCAGCGCGCTCTGCTGGAAGCCGTCGCCGTGCAGGATGTCGCCCTTGTCCTTTTTGCTGAACCAGCCGTTTTGCCGGGCCATTTCGTATAGTTCCGTACCAGGATAAGGCGCGGCCAGGGACACTTGCAGGGAGAACACGTCCAGTTCCTTGGCAAAGTTGATCGTGTTTTGGATGGATTTTTCGGTCTCGACGGGCAGGCCGAGAATGAAGGTGCCGTGAATCACCACGCCGGCCTGGTGGCAGGCCTGGGTGAAGCGGCGCATCTCATCCATGGTCACGCCCTTCTTGATGCGGGAGAGAATATCGTCGTTGCCGCTTTCGTAACCGACCAAAAAGAGGCGCAGACCGTTGTCCTTGAAGGATTTGATCGTGTCGTAATCCAGATTGGCGCGGCTGTTGCAGCTCCAGGGCACGCCGAGCGGACCGAGCTTTTTTGCGATTTCGCGCGCGCGCGGCAGGTTCGCCGTGAAGGTGTCGTCGTCAAAGAAAAACTCCTTCACCTGGGGGAAGATTTTCTTCATGTAGGCCATCTCATCGGCCACGTTTTGCGGCGAACGCACACGGTATTTGTGACCGCCGATGGTCTGCGGCCAGAGACAAAAGGAGCATTGGGCCGGACAACCCCTTCCGGTGTACATGGAGATGTACGGGTGCATCAGATATCCGATGAAATACTTCTCAATCACCAAATCGCGCTTATAGACATCCGCCACCCAGGGCAGCGTGTCCATGTCCGTGATCATCTCGCGTTCCGGGTTGTGCTTGATCTTCCCGTCCTTGTCCTTATAGGAGAGTCCGACAATGGTGGACAAATCCCGGTCTTCCGCCACTTCCTTGCAGGTGAAATCAAATTCCTTGCGTCCCACCCAGTCAATGGCGGGGGACGCCTTGAGGGTTTCGGTGGGCAGCACCATCGTATGGGCGCCGACAAAGCCGATCTTGGTGTCGGGCTTTTGGGCCTTGATGGCCTCGGCCACCTTGCAATCGTTTTTCAGCGACGGGGTCGAGGTGTTGATGATGACGTGTTGAAAATCCTTCGCGATGCGCAGGGTTTCCTCCATGCCAATGTTATGCGGCGCACAATCCAGCAGTTTAGAATCGGGCACCAGGGCGGCGGGTTGAGCCAGCCAGGTGGGATACCAATAACTGGTCACTTCACGCCGGGCCTGATAACGGGCCCCCGCACCCCCATCAAAGCCATCAAAGCTGGGAGGGGATAGAAACAACGTCTTGCTCATGTAAAAGTAGAAGAATGTTGCGACGCCGACTTACTTGGTTTTGCCGGCGTCCTTGATTTTGGCCAGTAAATCGTCGCGTTCCGAGCTGCCAGCCGTGCCGCAGGAATCGCCGGCGTGCGCCTCGTGCTGATGATCCTCCTCCGACTTGCGGGAGAACGCCGCCTGGGCGCCATTCATGGCCGCCCTCGGGGAATTGATGGCCGACCGCGCCTCGGCCAGATGGCCTTTGCCGACACTGACGCCATTGAAGGCGGTTTTGACCAGTTCCACAGAAGCGGGCCAGGGCTTGGGCTTGGCCCCGAAATTGTAGGCGAAATTCTTCCAGTTGTCGCCGCGCTGGTAATTGGTGCCCAAGGCTCCGCTGGGATCGTAGCCGCAATGGACCATGCAGTTTTCACAGCGCGGGTCGCGGGCCACGCCGTTCACCACACCGTATTTTTCCCAATTCACCTTGGTCAGCATTTCCTGATAACCATCATAGTGGCCATCGGTCATCAAATAACAGGGGGCTTTCCAGCCCTTGACGTTGTAGGTGGGAATGGCCCAGGCGGTGCAGGTCAGCTCGCGTTTGCCAGCGAGGAATTCCTGATAAACCGGGGTGCCGAAAATGGTGAATTTTTCACCCCATTCCTGAATCCGGGCGAATTTTTGCCGGGTCATTTTGCGCGTCAGGAAGAAATCCTCCGGCTGTTTGCCCAGGCGTTTGACCATGTCCTTTTTCGCGGCATCGTATTCGTAGCCGGGGGAAATCGTGTGGCCATCCACCTCAAGCGAACTCAAATACTTGAACATTTCCTCGAGTTCCTGCACATCGGTTTCCTTGTAGACGGTGGTGTTGGTGGCCACCTGATAACCGAGGATCTTGGCCATTTTGATGGCCTCGATGCATTCCTTGAACACGCCTTCGCGCTCAACAATGAGGTCGTGCGTGAATTCCAGTCCGTCCACATGCACATTCCAATACATCCACTTGGTCGGGCGAATGACGACCTTGGAGCGGGCGGCTTCGCCGGCGGTGCGGATGGCGTCGGCCTCCCTGTCGGAAATCAATTTTTCGGCGAGCAGTTTCTTCAGGGTGGGCTCCGCGGCGGGGGAATAAATGGCGGCGAGGTAATCCCGCATTTTTTTGCGCATGAACACGCCGTTGGTGCAGATGTAGATCACGCGGCCCTGTTCGCGCAAGCCCGCGACCAACTCCTCGATCCTGGGATAAATCAACGGTTCACCACCACAAATGGACACCATCGGGGCGTCGCATTCGACGGCGACGGCGAGACATTTCTCCAAGGGCACCATGTCCTTGAGGTTGGTGGAATATTCACGGATGCGCCCGCACCCGGTGCAAGTCAAATTGCAGGTGTGCAAGGGTTCGAGTTGCAAAACCATCGCGAATTTCGGGGTCTTGCGAACTTTATGTTTTACAATGTGGCTGGCGATTTTTACCGTCAGCGTGAGTGGGAAACGCATATGTTATTATCGAGCTTGGGCGACGACCATGACCTGATCAGGGGGTTCGTTCAGCATCCGTCCGCCGGGCGCCGGGTCGGCCTTCATGAGACCGGGCAGGAAAAACGAGGCTGGCGAAACGGTCGTGCCGGTGTTGATGCCGGAGCAACCCGTCGCCAACAACCCAAGCCCGGCCACGCAGGCCAGCCAGATGATTTTACCGTTTATTCTCACTTGGCTAATATAAACGAGTCCCCCATAATGGCAAACACTTATTCCGAAGACCAGTTCGCATGATTTCAACGACCAATTCACGCTTGGGCCGGCTCTTTTCCGCCCTGATTCTTTTGTTTTTGGCGCTGCGCCCGGTCCCAGCGGCTTATTCCGAGCCGACCGACCAGGAGGTCTTCGCCCGGCAGGCGGCGGCGGAATATCGCCGGACCCAGGCGGCCTGGCGATCCGCGACCAATGACTCCCCGGCGGCCTGGCAATTTGCCAGCGCCTGTTTTGACCTGGCGGAATTTGCCACCAACGATGACAACCGGGCCGAACTGGCGGTGCAAGGCATTGATGCCTGCCGCAAATTAATCAAGGAACAGCCCCAATCCGCCCCGGCCCATTATTATCTGGCCATGAATCTGGGACAATTGGCCCGCACTGAATTGCTGGGGGCGCTCTCCCTGGTCCGGGAAATGGAGACTGAATTCAAGACCGCCTGGAGTCTGGATAACCAGGTTGACCATGCCGGAGCGGCGCGCAATCTGGGGCAGCTCTATCGCGATTCGCCGGGCTGGCCGGCCAGCATCGGGAGCAAGCGCAAGGCGCGCGAGTGGCTGGAACGCGCCGTCCGCACGGCGCCTGACTTCCCGGAAAACCTGTTGCTGCTGAGCGAATCTTATTTGCAGTGGGATGAAACGACCGCCGCCCTGAAAGAGTTAAAGCAACTGGATCTGCTGTGGCCCAAGGCCATGACCAATTTCACCGGGACGGCATGGAAACAGAACTGGGAGGACTGGTCCGCTCGCCGGGCCGCCGCCCAAGACTTGGTTGACGGTCGGAGCGGAACCAAGAGCGATACCCGATGAGCCAGTTGGCCCGGACATGAACCCGACGCCGGATCAGGGGACCCGGCCGACAGAGAGAGTGGGTATTGCGATATTGGCCTGACACCTCGCCGGCGGGCTTCGTGCTGACGTGAAAGGTCGGATTGGGTTGGATTGGGTTGGATTAGGCGCTGCGGCCCAAAAAGATTTTTTTCTGGATAGCCTTAATTACCGTTAATTATCGGAAATTAACCTAAATTAAGGCGGCGCTCGCCAGAGACGCCGCTACAAACTTTCGCTGCGGGAACGAGCCGTCCCCGCCCCGAGGGTGTCTCCGCCGTTGGGCGGAATATGTCAAAGAACACCGGCGGGAAGAAACCTCAGCCACCGTTGCTGAGCCTTTGGGGTTCAACGTTCATGGCTCCTCCCATGCTCCCAAGAGCAACATAGCACAGAGGGTGAGACTTGCAAAGTCTACTGTTAAAATATTTTCATCTTCTAATTGAACCTTTTCCAAGCGGGGCGGGATTGATATCAGATGGGCATCAGCGACATCGGTGATGAATCTCAAAATCTGAAGGGACTCCTGGTTCAAGCCAGAACGGGGGATGTCCGGGCGTTTTGTCAACTGGCCGAACCGCTGCAAACGCGCCTGTTCCAGCAGGCGATGGCCCTGTGCGGCGACCCCGGGACGGCGGAAGATCTGGTTTCGGAAACCCTAATCGAAGCCTGGAAAGGCCTGGCCCGCTATAATGAAACGTGCCGGTTCACGACGTGGTTTTACGCCATTCTCCTGCACCGGCATCAAAAAGAGGTCTGCCCCGCACGCTGGCGGCGGATGTCCTGACCGTGGCCGTCTTTGATTTTGAATCCAAAGACGAAGCGGTGCGCGATCTTGGCCCGAAAGTCGCCACGCTGGTCAACGCCAGCCTGTCCGCCGACCCGGACGTCATCACCGTGGAGCGCGCGGAATTGGACAAGGCGCTGGGGGAACAGGAGGCGGGCCTGTCCGGCACGATTTCCCCCGACACCGCGGCCAAAGTCGGCCAGTTGACCGGCGCCCAGGTGCTGGTCACCGGCCGCGTTTTCAAGGCCGATGAGCAGACCATCATCGTGGCCAAAATCATCGGCACGGAGACCAGCCGCGTCTATGGCGAAATGGTCACCGGCAAACCGGGGGCGCTGATCACGGATTTGTCCGCCGAACTGGCGAAAAAAAATCGCGGCCGACGTGGCCCAAAAAGGCGGCACGCTGACGGCCCGGGTGGAATCGCACGCGGAGCGCGTGGCCAAAATCAAACAGCAGCTCGAGGGCAAAAAACTGCCGGCGGTCTCGGTGAAGATTTCCGAACAGCATTTTGGGCAGCAGGTCATTGACCCGGCGGCGCAGACGGAGTTTTCGGTGATCCTGCAGGAATGCGGATTCACGGTCGTGGATGAAAATTCCACAAACAAGGCGGCGGTGGAGATCACCGGCGAGGCGCTGAGTGAATACGGCCTGCGCCGGGGGAATTTGCTGAGCTGCCGGGCGCGGATCGAGCTCAAGGCGCATGACGCGGCCTCGGGCGACCTGATTGCCGTGGACCGCCAGACCAGCGTGGCGGTGGACATTGCCGAACACATCGCCGCCAAGACCGCGCTGCAAAACGGGGCGGACGTTCTGGCCGAACGGGTGATTCCGAAATTGGCGAAATAGTCGGCCCGGCTGAATTTGGGGGACAGCCTGGGCCGGGGGCGACCGGAGCCCGGGGGGCTTCCGGCTCGTTCGGTCCAAATTTTTGCAAATGATCTGTTGCGGTTTATTTCTTTGTGGTAAACCAAGCCCGACCGCCATCATTGAATTATGCCCAAATCCTTTTGCCAGCGCTGCCATCAGCCGTTTGAGGTGACCGCGCAAATGACCGGGCCGGACATCATCTGCCCGGTTTGCGGAAAAACCACCGCGCTGTCGTTTGATTTCACACCGTCGGCGCCCAAGCCGAAACTGACCATCCCCCCGCTCGAACAGCCCAAGGCCATCAGCCTGCCGGAGGTGGCCACGGTGGCCCGCCAGTTGATTGACAACATCGAACGCGTGATTGTGGGCAAACACGCCCAGGTGACCGCCGCCGTGGCGGTCATGATGGCCGAGGGCCACCTGCTGTTGGAGGATGTTCCGGGCGTGGCCAAAACCATGCTCGCACGCGCTCTGGCCATCAGCGCGGGCTGCACGTTCAAGCGCATCCAATGCACCCCCGATCTCCAGCCCTCCGACGTGCTTGGCGAGACTTACACCGACCTGCAAACCGGCCGCACGGAATTCCGGTTCGGCGCCCTCTTTTCCCAAATCGTGCTGGTGGACGAAATCAACCGCGCCAGCCCCCGCACCCAGGCGGCCCTGCTGGAGGCGATGGGCGAGGCCATGGTCACCATGGAACGCGTCACCTACCGTTTGCAACGGCCATTCATGGTGATTGCCACCCAAAATCCCATTGACCAGGAGGGCACCTTCCTGCTGCCGGAAGCGCAAAAGGACCGGTTTCTGGTCCGGTTGAGCCTGGGCTACCCCGAAGTGGCGGATGAAAAACAGATGATCCAGCGCTTCCAACTGCGGCATCCCATTGACAGCCTTCTGGCCGTCACCAACCCCGACCGCATCACGGAATGCCAGCAGGCCGTGCGCGAAGTCAAGGTGGGCCCCGAGGTGTGCGATTACATTTTGGCGATCACCCAGGCCACCCGGCGGCATCCCGCGCTGTTGCTCGGGGCCAGTCCGCGCGGGTCGCTGGGCTTGTTCCGGGCGGCGCAGGCGCTGGCCGCGATCCGGGGCGGCGACACGGTCACCGCCGGGCAGGTGCGTGAAATTGTCCAAACCGTGCTGGCCCACCGCGTGATCGTCAGGCGGGACCCGCCGCATCTGGACCTGGCCCCGGCGGAAGTGATCCAGACGATCCTGGACCAAACCCCGCTGCCGGGCTGAGGGGCGACGGCCGGGGAAAAAATTATCCCGTTCTTTGTGGTTTTTTCCGTGTTTTTGCGTTTTGAACCCGGTTTGAACCGAACCACAGCGGGTCAGCAGGGAACGCGGGTTCCTCCGAACGAACTTGGCGACCGCACCGCCTGCGGCCGCCCCACCGCCCGACTCCAAAGATAATATCATCTTCATACCCGACAGGATAACAGAGGGGGTGGGACATCCGCAGAGTATCCCCCAAAATATTTTAAAAAATTTCAACCGGGGCCAAGTGGTTGCCAATGAAAGAGTTAGGAAGAAAACGGGGGTTCCCCGCTGTTTTCGGTGGAAGGCCATGGTGCGCAGTTGATTTGGTGGCCCGGCCGGTTGCCAACCGGCGACACAGCCGACTACCCGTCGGCGCTACCGCCGCAGACGTGCGCCGTTGGTGAATGGTTCGTCAAATCTCCCCGGTGGTTATAGGGGTAGGGACAAGGGATTGACCTTGCCCCTCCCTCCAAACCGGA